>JADLDF010000157.1 GCA_020846815.1 Gammaproteobacteria bacterium
GATCGGCACGGCTACCGACTTGGTCGTCGGATCGGGGGTGTAGCCGCCGTGGACGGCGATGGTCTCTGGACGCATGGTCGCTCCTCTGGAAATGCAGGACTGCCGCGAAGGGCAGGGATCTTAGCAGTGCGGTGACGCCGCGGCAGCGCGCAGCACGGCGCGGCCGCAGGTCGTGGATCAGAGCGCAGCGAGGAAGCGGCGCAGCGGCGGATCGAAGCCCTCGATGTCGACCAGGAAGGCATCGTGGCCTTCGCGGCTGTCGAGGCGCGCGAAGCAGGTCGCCACGCCGGCGGCCTGCAGCGCCGCGGCGAGCGCCTCCTGCTCGTCGATCGCGAACAGGAAGTCGGACTCCACGCCGATGACCAGTGCCGATTCGAGGCCGGCACGCGCTAGCACGCGCACGCGCTCGCCTTCGTCGGGCGCGAGATCGAAACGATCCATGGCGCGCGACAGGTAGAGATAGCAGTTCGCGTCGAACGAACGGACGAACTTCTCCGCCTGCGCCTCAAGATAGCCCTCGATCTGGAACTCCGGCGCGAACGCATTGGCCTCGCGCACCGGCGCGACGCCCTGCGCACCGCCCTGGGCGATGCGCTGCCGGCCGAAGCGATCCCGCCACTCGGCGGCCGAGCGATAGGTGATCGTGCCGAGCTTGCGCGCAAGGCGCATGCCTGTGCGCGGCGGCGAATCGACGGCGTACTGACCGCCGTGCCACTCGGGATCGCGCAGGATCGCCTCGCGCTGCACCGCGCGCAGCGCGATCGCGACCGGCGAGGCACCGGCCGAGCCCGAGATGCAGACCAGGCCGCGCGCGACGCCCGGATGCCGGGCGACGAACGCCAGCACGACCATGCCGCCGAGCGAGGGACCGATCACGGCCGCGACATGCTCGAGGCCGAGGTGCCGCAGCACCCAGTAACCGCCGGTCGCGATGTCGCCGATCGATAGCTCGGGGAAACGCAGTCGCCAGCGCTCGCCTGTGGCCGGGTCGATCGAGGCCGGGCTGCTGGAACCGAAGGGGCTGCCGAGCGAATTGACGCAGACGACGAAGAAGCGGTCGGTGTCGAGCGCCTTGCCCGGGCCGACCATGCGCTCCCACCAGCCCTCGGAAGGATCCTCGGGGGAGGAGGCCGCGTGGGCCGAGGGCGAGAGACCCGTGAACAGCAGCACCGCGTTGTCGCGGCGCGCATTCAGCCGGCCCCAGGTCTCGTAGGCGACGACCCCGCCGCGCAGTTCGCCGCCGCGCTCGAGCACGAAAGGCTCGGGCAGGGGGGCGTAGCGGCGGGCATCACCGGGAGCGGTGGGCGCATCCGCGCGGGTCACGACCTGGTCCCACCGCTCGGCGCTCATGGCTCCGGATCGCTCGCCTCGGGGAGGTCGGCGAACAGCACGGTCGAGAGGTAGCGCTCGCCGGTGTCCGGCAGCATCGCGAGGATCACCGTGCCCCGCGGCGCATCCTTCGCGACCTTCAGCGCCGCGGCGAACGTGCCGCCGCTGGAGATGCCGCAGAAGATGCCCTCCTGCTTCGCCAGCGCGCGCGCCGTGTCGATTGCCTCGGTGTCGCCGACCGGCAGGATCTGGTCGACGGTCCTGCGGTCGAGCACGGCAGGGACGAAGTCCGGCGTCCAGCCCTGGATCTTGTGGGGCGTGAACGGCTTGCCGGAGAGCAGTGCCGCGCCCTCGGGCTCGGTCGCGATGACCTTCACTTCGGGGCGCGCCAGCTTGATCACCTGGCCGGCGCCGGTCAGCGTGCCGCCGGTGCCCCAGCCGGAGACGAAGAAGTCGAGGCGGCGGCCGGCGAAGTCGCTGAGGATCTCGGGGCCCGTGGTGCTGCGGTGGTAGGCCGGATTGGCCTCGTTCTCGAACTGGCGGGCGAGGAACCAGCCGTGCTTCGTGGCGAGCTCCTCGGCCTTGCGCACCATGCCCGTGCCGCGCTCGGCGGCCGGCGTCAGGATGACCTTGGCACCCAGAGCGCGCATGATCTTGCGGCGCTCGACCGAGAAGGTCTCGACCATGACGGCGACGAAGGGATAACCCTTGGCCGCGCAGACCATCGCCAGCGCGATGCCGGTGTTGCCCGAGGTCGATTCGACGACCGTCTGGCCGGGCTTGAGCGTGCCGCGCTTCTCGGCGTCCTCGATGATCGCGATCGCGAGGCGGTCCTTGACCGAGGCCGCCGGGTTGAAGAACTCGCACTTCACGTACATCGTGACGTGATCGGGCGCGAGGCGGTTGATGCGGACGATCGGCGTGCGGCCGATGGTCTGGAGGATGTTGTCGTAGATCATGCGTGAAGCCTATTCCTCTTTGCCGCGGACCGGGAACATGGATCGGGCATCACGAGATAACGGTCCGTTATGAGGGACACATTGCCGGACTGCCGCGGCGAGCGGCTGCAGAAACTGCTGGCCGGCGCCGGTCTCGGTTCCCGCCGTGCCGTCGAGGAATGGATCCGCGACGGTCGGGTCACGGTCAATGGCAGGCTCGCGCGGCTAGGCGATCGCGTCGGGTCCGGCGACCAGGTGCTGCTCGACGGCCGTCCGGTCCCGGCCGCGCCGGCCGCCGCGCCGGAGCGGGCCGTGCTCGTCTACCACAAGCCCGTGGGCGAGGTGACGACGCGGTCCGATCCGCAGGGGCGGCCCACGGTGTTCGAACGCCTGCCGGCCCCGCCCGGCGGGCGCTGGATCGTCGTCGGCCGGCTCGACGTGAATACTTCCGGCCTGCTGCTGTTCACCAACGACGGCGAGCTCGCCCATCGCCTCATGCACCCCTCGAGCGAGGTGCCGCGCGAGTACCTCGTGCGGGTGCGCGAGCAGCCGACGCCGGCGACGCTCGCACGCCTCGGTGCGGGCGTGATGCTCGAGGATGGCTGGGCGCGTTTCGACCGCATCGTGCGCGAGCCCGGCAGCGACGGGCACGGCTGGTTCCGCGTGACGCTGCACGAGGGACGCAACCGCGAAGTGCGCCGCATCTGGAGCGCCGTCGGCCACGAAGTCAGCCGGCTGATGCGCATCCGCTACGGCAGCCTGGTGCTGCCGCGCGAGCTGCGGCCCGGCCGGTCGCGGGCCGCTACGCCCGCCGAGCTCGCCGAGCTGGCGCGTGCCGTGGGCTGATCAGCGCACGCCGCGCAGCGCGGGCATCCGCAGCTTGGGCGGCTGCAGCCAGACGAGATCCTCGACCGGCGAGGCGTAGGTCGCCTGCCAGCGGCGCGTCGCGTAGTCGTGCAGCGCGGCGCGGCTCGATTCGAACGCGAGCTGCTCCCAGGGCAGGTCGCGCTTGGGGAACAGCGCCACTTCACTGGTCTCGTCGCCGACGGCGCAGCGCCCGTCGCGCAGCTGGCCGCGGAACACGGCGATGACTTCGTTGAACCGCGGCAGGTTGTAGACGCGGAACAGGCAGAGGTCGTCGACGGTGGCGTGGGCCTCCTCGCGCGCCTCGCGCGCGGCTGCGGCCTGGATCGGCTCGCTCGCCTCGACATAGCCGCCGGGCAGCGACCAGAGACCCTTGCCGGGCTCGATCGAGCGGCGGCAGAGCAGCACCTGCCCGTTCCATTCGGCGATGCAGCAGGCCACGAGTTTCGGGTTGCGGAAGTGGCGCGTGCCGCAGCGGCGACAGTCGAACCGCTGCGCGCCGCGCCCGTCGCCGGTGGATGCCGGTTCGGGTGCACCGCATTCGCTGCAGAATTTCATCGCGGAACCTCCTGGGACGGGACGTGGGAGCCGGCACCGGATGCGGTGCCGGAGGAAGAAGAGGGGCCGGCGCTGCGCGCCGACAGCATGTGGAGCTCCATCTGCCGGCCGGCGAGCTCCGCATCGCGCAGCTCGAAGGCGCGGATGAGCTCGCGGTGATGCCAGCAGCTGCGCTCGAGGTGCTCGCGGATGGTGTGCCGGTAGCGCTGCAGCAGCAGCAGCTGGATCTGCAGCACCGGTCGCAGCGCCGCGGCGAGGTGCTCGCCACTCGCGCCGTCGAGGATGACCTGGTGGAAGCGGTCGTTGAGATCGGCGAACTGCGCCGTGGCCGCGTCGCTGCCGCTGGCCGCGCAGCGCTCCATCGCATCGGCGAGCGAGCGCAGCTCCTGGAGCGCGGCCGGCGCGAGCCGGGTCGCGGCGCGTGCGGCCGCATAGCTCTCCAGCCGCGCCCGCAGCTCGTAGAGCTCTTCGACCTGATCCTCGCCGAACTCGCGCACCACGGCGCGGCGGCGCCCCTCGGTCAGCACCAGGCCCTCGGCGGCGAGGCGCCGGATGGCCTCTCGGACCGGGGTACGGCTGACGCCGAGCTCCCGGGCGAGATCGTTCTCGACCAGGAAGGCGCCGGACGGGAGCTGGCCGCGCTGGATCCGCTGCAGCAGGGATTCGTAGGCTTTTTCGGCCGCGGCAGTCATCTTGTATACAGGGTTGTCCTACAGGTGGTGAATCATCGCTTGAAGCACCTATTCCTGTATACCAGAATCGCATCGCAACAAGGAGGGTGCCATGCCATTCAGCCAGCGGGACGTCACGATCAACGGTGCACGGATGTCGTATCGGGAGGCCGGCAGCGGGCCGGTGCTGCTCTTTCTGCACGGTGCCGGGGGTGCCGACTCGGCGCTGCCGTTCCTGCAGGCCTTCGTCGCGGATCATCGTGTCGTCGTGCCGGACCATCCCGGCTTCGGCCACAGCCCCGATCCGCAGTGGCTCGACGACATCCACGATGCCGCCTATGCCTACCTGGATTTCCTCGAGGCGCTGGACCTGCGCGGCGTGCACCTCGTCGGCAGCTCGCTCGGCGGCTGGATCGCGATGGAGCTCGCGATCCGCTGCAGCACGCGGCTCGCCTCGCTGACGCTGATCGCGGCCGCCGGCATCCGGCCCGGCGAGTTGCCGACCGGCGACCTGTTCATGTGGAGTCCCGAGGAGCGGATCCGCAATCTCGTCGCAAGCCCGCAGCTCGCCGAGCGTCTGCTGGCACTGCCCCAGACGCCGGAGCAGGCCGAGATCGCGCTGCGCAACCACTTCACCACCGCCAAGCTCTGCTGGGAGCCCCGGTTCTTCGACCCCGGCCTGGAGAAATGGCTGCACCGCATCCGGCTGCCGACCCAGGTGGTCTGGGGCGAACAGGACCGGCTGTTCCCGGTCGAGTACGGCCAGAAGCTCGCCGGCCTGATCCCGGGAGCGCGCTTCACCGCGATCCGCGACTGCGGCCACCTGCCGCAGGTCGAACGGCCCGACGCGCTTGCCGAAATCGTCCGCCAGAACACCGCGCGCGCCGCGGTCGCCGCCTGAGGAGACACGCGATGAAGTTCACGCTGTTCCACCTGATGCCCTACGCCGACCTCGACCTCGAGGGCGCCAGCCGCTATCCGACCGCCTGGGTGCACACGCCGAACACCTTCTACGACCCGCAGCGCGGCGCGAAGCTCTACAACCGCTACCTCGACGAGCTCGAGCTCGGCGAGGCGCTCGGCTTCGACGGCATCGCGGTCAACGAGCACCATTCGACGGCCTACGGGATGATGCCGTCGCCGATCGTCACGGCCTCGGCGCTGGCACGGCGCACCCGCACCGCGAAGATCGCGATACTCGGCAGCGCGATCCCGCTGCGCGATCACCCGCTGACGCTCGCCGAAGAGCACGCGATGATCGACAACATCACCGAAGGCCGCCTGATCAGCGGCTTCGTGCGCGGCATCGGCGCCGAATACCACGCCTGGGGCACGAACCCGGTGTTCTCGCATGAGCGCTTCCACGAGGCGCACGACCTCATCATCGAGGCCTGGACCAGGCCGGGACCGTTCCGCTGGTCGCGCAAGCACTATCACTTCGAGTACGTGAACCTCTGGCCGCGCCCGTACCAGCAGCCGCACCCGCCGATCTGGGTGCCTTCGCAGGGCAGCAGCGAGACCATCGAGTGGGCCGCGCATCCGGATCGCAAGTACACCTATCTGCAGACCTTCAGTCCGCTGAAATCGGTGCGCAAGTACCTCGAGCAGTACCGCGAGACCGCGGCGCGCCACGGCTATACCGCGAGCGACGACAAGCTCGGCTGGGCCGTGCCGATCTACGTCGCCGACAGCGACGAGACCGCGCGGCGCGAGGCCAAGCTGCACTTCGAGAACTTCCGCAACCGCTTCCTGAAGATGCCGATCGAGATGCTGCTGCCGCCCGGCTACTCGTCGCTCGAGTCCATGAAGGGCATCGCCAAAGCCAAGGCGCAGATCACCGGCGACGTGACGCTCGAGCTCGCAGTCGAGATGGGCATGTTCTTCTGCGGTTCGGCGGCCACGGTGCGCGAGCAGATCGCCGCGGCCTGGCAGGACATGCGCGTCGGTCACCTGCTGGCGATGCTGCAGTTCGGCACGCTGCCCGCCGAGCTCACCGAGCGCAACCTGCGGCTGTTCTGCGGCGAGGTCATGCCGGCGCTGCGCGAGCTGACCGCGGCGCAGGAGCGCGTGGCGGCCTGAGTGCCAGGTCCGGCCGGTCGGGCCAGGTTGGGCCGAGCCGCTTCGCGGGCCGGCCCCGATCGCAGCGGCTGTGGATGGCCGCGGCGCGCAGCCGCGGCGCCGCGAGACCTGACCGGGTCAGGCAGTCTGAGCGCCTCGCGGGCCGGCCCCCGATCGCGGCAGCCGCGGGTCGCCACTGCGCGCAACGGCAACGTCGCGAGACCTGGCCGGAGCGGAGCGGGACGCTACACTCGTCGCGTACGCCGCTGTCCCGAGGTCCGTGTTCATGCGCCGCCTGCTGTCCGCACTGCTGCTCTCGATGCTGCTTCCCGCCCCGCTGTACGCACAGGCACCCCACTTCGCGCCGACGGACGGGCCCGCCGTGCCCGCGGACGCGGCGACCGCCCGGGCGCTGGACGAGATCTGGGCGATCGAGGCGCGGATCTACGCCGGCCGCGCCCGCGGCACGATGCAGCCGTACGTCGATGCCGTGTCGCGGAACATGCTGTCGTTTCCCTTCGGCGTCGCCAACCCGCTCGACTACGCGGCCTTCGCCGCGAGCGCGCAGCGCTTCAGCGGCGACCGGGAGCGCAACCGCGTGTTCCTCAAGGGCTTCTATCTGACGGGTGGCAACACCGCGGTGATCTTCTACCGCTCGCACCGCACGGTGCGCCCGGACGGCGCGCCCGTGGACGAATACTGGGACACCACCCACATCTATGCGCGCGAGGCCGACGGCTGGAAGCTCATGTCCTCGATCAACCGCGCCGCCGACAGCAAGGACCTGAGCTCGCCGCGGCCGCCGATCGAGCCGCACCGCTGAGGGAGGATCCCGGCATCCCGCCGCGGCGCGCCTCAGCCCTGCCGCGGCCCGCCGCGCCAGCGGCGGAACAGCTCGAACGCCGCGACCGCGAGGCCGCCGGCGATGATCCCGACCAGGACATCCATCAGCAGCGTCGCGACGGGACGCAGCAGCGGGCCGATCACGGGCCACTGCGCGACCGCGGCCGCGATCCCGCCGGCGAGGTGATGTACCGGCGGCAGGCCGTGGCCGAGGATGCTGCCGCCCACGAGGAACATCGCCGCCGTGCCGAGCACCGACAGGCTCCTCATGAGCCAGGGCGCGCTGCGCAGCAGCCCGCGGCCGAGCGCGCGCTGCAGGCCGACCGTGCCGCCGCCGTCGCGGCGGCTCAGCCACAGCCCGGCGTCGTCCATTTTCACGATCGCCGCGACCAGGCCATAGACGCCGGCGGTCATCAGCAGCGCGATCCCGGACAGGACCACGAGGCGCGTCGTGAACGGCTGCGCGGCCACGGTGCCGAGCGAGATCACGACGATCTCGGCCGAGAGGATGAAGTCGGTGCGGATCGCGCCCTTGATCTTGTCGCGCTCGAGCGCGACAAGATCGGTCTCGGGCCGGACGAGGGCGTCGGTCAAACCGGCGTGGTGCGCCTCGTCCTCCTCCGCGCCATGCAGGAAGCGGTGGGCGATCTTCTCGAAGCCCTCGAAACACAGGAACAGGCCGCCGATCATCAGCAGTGGCGTCACCGCCCAGGGCGCCACGCTGCTGATCAGCAGC
>JADLDF010000158.1 GCA_020846815.1 Gammaproteobacteria bacterium
CTCGTCGGCAACGTGCGCCGCGCGCGTGAGTTCGAGTTCGAGCGCCAGCTCGCCAAGCTCGGGCGGCCGATCGACCGCGACGAGTGGCTGATCACGCCGCAGACCGTGAATGCCTACTACAACCCGCCGATGAACGAGATCGTGTTCCCGGCGGCGATCCTGCAGCCGCCGTTCTTCGACCCGGCGGCCGACGATGCCGTCAACTACGGCGCGATCGGCGGCGTGATCGGCCACGAGATCAGCCATGGCTTCGACGACCAGGGGCGGCAGTACGACGGCGACGGCAACCTGCGCGACTGGTGGACCTTCGCCGACAACGCGCGCTTCACCGAGCGGGCGGGGCGGCTGGTCACGCAGTATTCGGGCTTCAAGGTGCTGGACGACCGCAGCCTCAACGGCCAGCTGACGCTCGGCGAGAACATCGGCGACCTGTCGGGCCTGGCGGTCGCCTACAAGGCCTATCAGATCTCGCTCGGCGGCCGGCCGGCGCCGGTCATCGACGGCTTCACCGGGCCGCAGCGCTTCTTCCTCGGCTGGGCGCAGATCTGGCGCCGCAAGTACCGCGACGACGAGCTGCGCGTGCGGCTGCTGACCGACCCGCACAGCCCGAGCGAGTTTCGCGTCAACGGCGTGGTCACGAACATGACGGAGTTCCACGAGGCCTTTGGCCTCGCGCCCGGCGACCGCCTGTATCGCGCGCCCGGGGATCGTGTGAAAATCTGGTAGTCGCGTGCGGCGGGGCCGTGCGCGCCGCCCCGCCGCCGGCCCTTGCCGGCGGATCGAATCCACCGGAGGTCGACATGCGCTTCATCGCCACTGCCCTGCTCGTCGCGGCCAGCCTCGCGCTCGGCGGCTGCGGCTACAACACCCTCCAGACCGAGGACGAGTCCGTGAAGGCGTCCTGGTCCGAGGTCGTCAACCAGTACCAGCGCCGCGCGGACCTGATCCCGAACCTCGTCAACACGGTCAAGGGCTATGCGGCGCAGGAGGAGCGCGTGCTGGTCGGCGTGACCGAGGCGCGCGCCCGTGCCACTTCGATCCAGGTGACGCCGGAGGTGCTGAACGATCCGGAGGCGCTGCGCCGCTTCCAGGCCGCGCAGGGCGAGCTGACCGCGGCGCTGAAGAGCCTGATCGCCGTCAGCGAGAACTATCCGCAGCTCAAGTCCGACCAGAACTTCCGCGACCTGCAGGCGCAGCTCGAAGGCACCGAGAACCGCATCGCCGTGGCCCGCAACCGCTACATCGAGGCGGTGCAGCGGTTCAACGGCACGGTCCGCCAGTTCCCGACCAACCTCACGGCCATGCTGTTCAAGTTCCAGGTCAAGCCGAACTTCAGCGTCGAGAACGAGGCGGAGATCGCGCGGCCGCCGGCAGTCGACTTCGGTGCTCCCGCCCCGGCGGGTGGTGCTGCGGCGCCGCCTGCCACGCCCCCACCTGCGGCGCCTGCGCCGGCTCCGGTCAGTTGAGGCCGGGGCTCTGCCGCTTCCGTGACGCGCCAGGCGCATCGGCCGCTGCTTCGGTCAGTTGAAGTCGGTGTTTCGCTCGGCCAGCGGCTTGCTGCGGCCGTGATGCGCCCGCTCGTACTGCCGCTGCTCTTGCTGCTGCTGCCGGCGATGGCTGTGGCCGTCGCACAGGCGCAGTCGCTGCAGCCGGTGCCGGCACTCGAGGCGCGCGTCACCGATCTCACCGGCACGCTGACGGCCGCGCAGCAGGCGCAGCTCGAGTCGCGCCTGGCGGAGTTCGAATCGCGCAAGGGTGCGCAGGTCGCGGTGCTGATCGTGCCGACCGTGCGGCCCGAGGCGATCGAGCAGTACTCGATCCGCGTCGTCGACGCCTGGAAGCTCGGCCGCGAGAAGCCCGACGACGGCGCGCTGCTGCTGATCGCCAAGGACGACCGCGAGCTGCGCATCGAGATCGGCCGGGGGCTCGAGGGCGCGCTGACCGATCTCGTCAGCCGCCGCATCATCGACGAGACGATCCTGCCGCTGTTCCGCGTCGGCGATTTCGCCGGCGGCATCACCGCCGGCGTCGAGCAGATGATCCGCGTCATCGACGGCGAGCCGCTGCCCGAGCCCGATCGGGGCTGGGGCGGCAACGCGCGGCTCGGCGAGCTCCTGCCGGTGCTGTTCGGCATCATCTTCTTCGCCTCGGTGATCCTGCGCGCGATTTTCGGCCGTGCGCTCGGCTCGCTCGCCACCGGCGGCGTCGCCGGAGCCGCCGGCTGGCTGATCAGCCAGCTCGTGCCGGTCGCCGTCGGCGCCGGCCTGTTCGCGTTCCTGATCTCGCTGCTCATGGGATTCGGCAGCGGCGGGCGCTGGTCGAGCCGCCCGCATCACGGCGGCTGGGGCGGCGGCGGCTGGGGCGGGGGCGGGGGGGGCTTCGGCGGTGGTCTGGGCGGCGGGGGCGGATTCGGAGGCGGTGGGTTCGGCGGTGGTGGCGGCAGCTTCGGCGGCGGCGGCGCGTCGGGCCGCTGGTAGCGTAGCGGCGAGGAGCGGACATGGACCTGCTGCGCGCCTTCCGGCATCTGTTCGCGACCCGCTGGGCCACCCGGCGGCGCTTCACCGATGTGTCGCTCGCCGCGATCGAAGCGGC
>JADLDF010000159.1 GCA_020846815.1 Gammaproteobacteria bacterium
CGCCGAAGCTGACGATCGCGAACATGATGTTGTTCGAGGTCTTGTCGAGCACGACGTCCTCGACCTGGCCGATCTTCTTGCCGGAACGGTCGTGGACGTTGGTGCCGATCACTTTCTTGGCACAGATGGCCTGGGTATGGCCGGAGGCGGTAGTCATGGTCGTGCTCCTTGCAGATTGCAGATGCCGTAGAACTGCGGCGGAGGAAAACCTTAGCGATCGTCGATCGGGGTCTCAACGTGATGGCGCGCCGTCCTACAACGGCTCGCGGCGTTCGCGACGGCCATCGATGCCGGCTGTGATGCGCAGGTCATGGCGGGAGCGATTCGTCGCCGGCTGAGGAACACCCTCCAGGGACCTCGATGCCGGCCGCGATGCGCAGATCGTTGCGAGGGCTCGATGGTGAGCTGCTGACAGGTGCCGGTCAGCTCGCCGACCGGTGGCCGCGGGCCGAACCAGCCGACCGTGCAATACGACGCGGCCGCAGCGCAGGGGCCCTTGCGACCCCCAGGGCGTACGGGAACAATCGCCGCGGTGAATGTTCCCATGATTTCCATGCGACCCCGGCGCGCCGCGCTGGCGTTGCTGCTATCGCCTCTGTTCCTGCTGCAGCTCGCGGCCTGCTCTTCCCGCGAATCTGCCGTGCCGCAGACCGCCACGGGCGCCGCGGCTTCCGCTGCGCCCTCGACGTCGCGGCTGGTGCGCGGCAACGGCCCCGAGCCCGATTCGCTCGATCCGCAGCGCGCCCGCAACGTCGAGTCGGCGAACGTGCTGCGTGATCTCTACGAGGGCCTGACCATCGTCGGTCGCGACGGCGCGCCGGCACCCGGTGTCGCGACGTCCTGGTCGGTCGGTGCCGACGGCCTGCGCTGGACCTTCGTACTGCGACCGCAGGCACGCTGGTCGAACGGCGATCCGGTCGTCGCCGCGGATTTCGTCGCGGCACTGCGCCGCCTGGTCGATCCGGCCACGGGCTCGCAGTACGCACAGGTCGTCGAGGCGATCCGCAACGCCCCCGAGGTCATCGCCGGCCGCCTGCCGCCGACGGCGCTCGGTGTCGCGGCGCCGGATCCCGCGACCCTGGTCATCGAGCTCGCCAGCCCGACGCCCTACCTCCCGGGCCTGATGTCGCACTGGTCGACGATGCCCGTGTACGGGCCGAGCCTCGCCCGCCACGGCGCCGGCTTCGTCAAGCCGGGCAATCTCGTCGGCAACGGCGCCTTCCGTCTGATTGCCTGGGTGCAGGGCGCGCAGCTCGACCTCGAGCGCAACCGCCACTACTGGAACGATGCCGCGACGCGTCTCGACCGGGTGCGCTTCGTCACGCAGTCCGATGAGAATGCCGAGTATCAGCGCTGGCGCAGCGGCGAGCTGCACGTCACCGCGACGGTGCCGCGCGGCCAGTTCGACAACATCCGCCGCGACCATGGCGCCGCGCTGCGGCTCGGCCCGCAGCTCGGCACCTACTACTTCGGCATCAATCTCGATCGCGAGCCGTTCCGCAGCAAGCCCGGCCTGCGCCGTGCGCTGTCGCTGGCGCTCGACCGCGAGCGCATCACCACCGCGGTGACGCGCGTCGGCGAGCTGCCCGCCGACGGCTGGGTGCCGCCGGGCACGTTCGACTACACCAGCCAGTCGTTCGACTACGCCGGCCGGTCGATGGCCGAGCGCATCGCCGAGGCGCGGCGTCTCTACGCCGAGGCGGGCTACTCGGCCGCGAACCCGCTGCGCTTCGAGCTGCGCTACAACACCGGCGACGTCCACAACCGCATCGCCGTCGCGGCCGCGGCGATGTGGAAGCAGGCGCTGGGCGCCGAGGCGGCGCTGGTGGTGCGCGAGTTCAAGGTGCTGCAGCAGGACGTCGACGCCCGCCAGGTCGACCTGTTCCGCAGCTCCTGGATCGGCGACTACAACGACGCCTACACCTTCCTGCAGCTCTTCAAGAGCGACTTCGGCATCAACACGCCGCATTTCCGCGACGCGCGCTACGACGCGCTGCTCATCGCCGCGGCCCGCGAGGTCGATGCCGCGAAGCGCCGCGCGACGCTGGAGGAAGCCGAGCGCGTGCTGCTGGCTGCGCACCCGATCATCCCGGTGCACTTCTACGTCAACAAGCACCTCGTCAGCCCGCGCGTCCAGGGCTGGTACGACAACGTCATGAACGTCGTCTACTCCAGGGATCTCGCGCTCGGGCCCTGAGCGGGCATCAGCGCCCCAGACGCCGCGCGACCCCGGCGGCCATTCGAAGCCATGCTCATCGCCATTCCCTACTTGCCGACGATCCGCAGCAGATCCTTCATGATGAGCAGCAGGTGGTATGGGTCACTCGGGCTCGGCTCGAAATCGAAATGCTCGTAAAAGCCTTTGGCATCGTCGTCTTTGGCGTGAACCAGAAGGGCGCGGGCGCCGATCGTATCGGCCGCGTTCGCGGCACGCAGCAAAGCGTCTTTGAGCAGGGCGGGTCCGATGCCTTTGCCTTGCAATGACACGTCGATCGCCAGACGCGCCAACAGGATGACCGGGATCGGATGCCGTGCGAGCCCCTTGCGCACGCGTTCCGTGGCGTCCTCGTGTCTGACTGAGCCTGCGGCCAGGCTGTAATAGCCAAGCACCTGGAGGTCCCGGGCAAGGACGTAGGTCTGCGCGCCGTGCGACTGCTGATTGTTCCAGGCCAGGCGTCTGAGGAAACGGTTCAGCTCGTCCTTGCCGCAATCGAAGCTGTCGAGCGAATGCTCGCGGCGCAGCTTCTCGATGACACCGTAGTCGCTCACTCCAGAACGCTGGGCGTCGCAAGCAGTCTGGTCAGGCGCGGGCGCGGCTTCACGGGTGCATCGAGTGCCGCGACGAACGCATCGAACTCCTTGGTGTTCAGGCGGAACTCGTGCCGGTCGGCGAGGGTTTCTGCCGCAGCTTCGAGCCCCTTGTCCAGAACGAATGCGCTCATGGTTTTCTTCTCGACAGCGGCGGCGCGCTTCAGCATCGATTTGGCCTTGGGCGTCAGCCGCAGCTCGAGGCGATCGTTCATGCGTTTTGCCGGATTGCCCATGGCTGTCTCCTTGTCGGGAGCGTACTGTATCATCCGTACAGTGTACGGACATGGGAATGTCGCGGGGACCGCGGCGGCGCGGGTGGGCCGCCGCGGCCGGCTCCGTCAGCGCCGGTCCTGCGCGTCGTGCTTCTGCCGGTAGATCCGGCGGCTCTGCTGGTTCGCCTCGTGCTGCAGCCGCGCACGCTCGCGGGCGGTCACCACGCCGTCGGCTTCGGCGGCGCGCTCGTCGCGACGCAGCTCGCGCTGGCCGCGGACCAGGCGGCGTGTCTCGGGACGGGTCAGCTCGCCGGAGCGCACGCCCTGCTGGATGCGTTGCGCCTGGTTCTGCTGCCGCTGGTCGAGCCCCGGCGTGCCGGCGGAAGCGGTCGTGGTGAGCACGCTGTAGAGGCCGATCAGGGCAGCAGTGGTGATGGCGAGTTTCTTGATCATGGCAGTCACTCCGGTCGGGTTGCGGGTTCGTGAGGGCCGGTGTCGGCCCGTTGAATGGGACAACGCGACGGACCTGCGGACGTTGACGCGTCGCTACGTGCGGGAAAAAGCCGGAGGCGTCTCATCGATATTGACTCTCTTATGAGTCAATATCTACTTAGAAACTTGTATTGTGTCGATAATCGACGGCATCACAGCCGAGGGATCGGCAGCTGATCCGGAGCTTGCCGGTTACTGTTCGGCCGGGAGCGCCTCGCCTTCCGGTGAATCGGCATCGCGCAGCTCGTCGTCGAGCGGTCGCCACTCGGCCCAATCCTCGCCGAGGAGCTCGATCGGGTGCTGGGTCCGATCGGAGCCATTGCCGCAGGCCAGGTCATCGGCCGGGCAGTACTTGTCGCAACCCCAGCAGATGCGCTCGGGATGCCGCGGACGCAACGGAAACTTCTTGGCCATGGAGGATCGGAATGAACCGCAGCAGTACGATCAGCTCTCAGGTCCCAGAACTCGGACCCTGGACCTGGAACGCCGGATCTTGGACCTCGAGACCCAGGTACCGGACTTCGAGCCCGGTACGCTACGTCATCCGCGCCCGAGCGTCGTCAGCGATTCCCGCAATGCGGCCGGTGCCCCCGCGGTTCGCCCTCAGAGCCGCCGCAGCTGCCCCATCGCCGGCCGGAACCCGAGCATCACGGCCGCACCGGCCTCGCCGTCGGACTGCACCACCAGCACGCCGCTGTCCTCGATCGCATGGGTCACCGAGTGCAGCACGCCGCGTCCGATCGGCTGCAGCAGGCCGTCCTCGCCATAGTGTGTGACCAGCCGTGCCTGCCAGTTGCGGGCGGCCGGCGCGGCGTTGCGCAGTGCTTCGAGACAGCGGTCGAGCAGCAGCAGGTCCGCGGCCAGCGTCTCGTCCGAGGCCTCGGTGCTGCCGAAAGCCGTGGGGATGATGCGTAGATGCAGCATGCCGCCCGCCTCCTCGACCGCGTCGTACAGGCAGACGACGATCGAGCCGTCGGCGCGGGCGCGCAGCACGCCGTCGTCCTTCAGCACCTCGAAGTGATCGACCTGGACGTCATGGACGGGCAGCGCGGCGGCGGGTGGGGGAGAAGCTTTGGCCATGCGGGGATGTTGCGGGCCCGGCGCGCAGTACACTTTGAACTCGATCACAGGGATCGCGGAGCGCGCCACTATGACAACACCTACCAACATCCAGGTGCTGCTCGAGAGCCGCCCGCGTGGCTGGCCGAGCGAGGATAACTTCCGCTTCGTCGAGTCCGCCATGCCGCCGATCGGCGACGGGCAGGTGCTGGTCAAGGGGCTGTATCTGTCGCTGGATCCCTACATGCGCGGCCGCATGAACGACGCGCCGTCGTACGTGAAGCCGGTCGAGCTCGGTGCGGTGATGTGCGGCGAGGTCGCCGGCGAGGTCGTCGAGTCGCGGCACCCGAAGTTCGCGGTCGGCGACCGGGTCGCGGGCGATCTCGGCTGGCAGCAGTACGCGATCAGCGACGGCAGGGGCCTGCGCAGGCTAGCGCCGGTCTCGCCGCTGACGGCGCAGCTCTCGGTCTGCGGCATGACGGGCATCACGGCCTACGTCGGGCTGCTGGATCTGGGTCGGCCCGAACCGGGCCAGACGGTGGTCGTCAGCGCTGCGGCCGGCGCGGTCGGCGGCGTGGTCGGTCAGATCGCCAGGCTCAAGGGCTGCCGCGCCGTCGGCATCGCCGGCGGCCCTGACAAATGCCGCTACGTCGTCGAGCAGCTCGGCTTCGATGCCTGCCTCGACTACAAGGCCGGCAACCTGCGCGAGCAGCTGCAGGCCGCGGCACCGCAGGGCGTCGACGTCTATTTCGACAACGTCGGCGGCGAGATCCTCGATACCGTGCTGGCGCAGATGAACACCTTCGGCCGCATCCCCGTCTGCGGCCTGATCTCGCAGTACAACGCCACCGAAGCCTACGGCCTTCAGGGCTTTCGCCACATCCTCGTCAGGCGGCTGTGCGTCCGGGGGTTCATCGTCTCCGACCACAAGGACCGCTACGCCACGGCTCGCGCCGATCTTGCCCAGTGGCTGGCCGAGGGCAGCCTGCGGCACTACGAGACCGTGGCCGAAGGGTTGTGCGCCGCGCCAGCAGCCTTCATCGGCATGCTGCGCGGCGCCAACCTCGGCAAGCAACTCGTCAGGCTGGCCTGAGCGGCGGCGTCTGGCAGGGTCAGCCCCAGGTCAGCGGCTCGGCCAGCTTCCCGGGCATGGCCTTTTCGCTTTGCGCCACGAAGTCTGCCGGCAGCGCGTCGATCGAATCGAGCGCGAGTCCTTCGTTGCGCCAGAGCATGGCACCGGCATGGCCGCGCATCTTCAGCCAGGATTGCCATTCAGTCTGGCTGGTCCACGCGTAGGTGTTCGGGATCCGTGTCAGTTTCGGATTGGCCACGTCCTCGATGCGGCAGACCCAGGTGTCGAGCGTCATTTCGGTCTTGTGCAGACCCGTGGCGCCTTCCTTCCAGCGCGTGAAGGCATGCCGGTTGATGAACGCGTGTTCGCCGACGAAGCGCCAGTCGAGCAGCAGCGGCTTGCCGAATACGGTGCTTTCCATGCTGAAGTTGGCGCTGTACTCGGGCCCGGCCACCGTCATGACCCCGCCGCTGATGCCGCCGCGGAAGGTCGGCACCGGCACGGTCTCGCCGGTGTAGGGATTGCGGAACTCGCTCAGATAGGCGTTGGTGTCCGGATCCTTGTAGAACATCCAGTTGCGCGAGCGATCCTCGATGGCGCCATCGGCGCGCTGGCGCGACATGCGCACCGCGACGCTGTCGGTGCGGTACAGCAGGCGGCCGTACTCCGACAGCGGCGGCGCATCTCCGGGCAGGAGACCGAATACTCGTCCGGTGCCGAAGGACCATATCGTGCGGCCCGACAGATCGCCCTGCAGGCGGCCGAGGGTGCGCACGTTGAATGCCGGATCGGTGATCGGCAGGGCTGCGGCGCGCGCCGCGAGCTCGCGTGCGCGGTGGTCCTTGCGGCCGGTTGCGCCCTGCGCCATCGGCGCCACGGCGCCTGTCAGCGTGGCGCCGCCGGCGAGGGCCAACGCACCGAGCGCGTCGCGGCGCGACAGCTCTTGCGATCGGAATCGGGTAGATCGGCTCATCGTGCGGTCTCCTTTGGCGCGCTGCGCGCTGCTTGTGCAAGAATCTGAGGCATGTCAATGACCAGAAACCAACCCGATCTCGTGCGCCGCCGTACTTCGGCCAGTCTGCTCGCCGGCGCGTTGCTCGGGCTCGGCGGCGGCCGCGTGCAGGCGGCGGAAACGCCGCCGCCGCGACGCCTGCCGACGACGCGCACCGATGTGCTGGTGATCGGCGCCGGCCTGTCCGGGCTCAACGCAGCGCTGATTCTCGAGGATCAGGGGCTGAGCGTCACGGTGCTCGAGGGTCGCGACCGCATCGGCGGCCGGCTGTTCACGCTCTCGGACCTGCCGGGCCGGCCCGAAGCCGGCGGCAACGGTATCGGCTGGTCCTATGCGCGGTTCCTCGACCTGGCGCGTCGGCTCGATGTGCGCATGGTACCCGAACGGCTGCGCACCGAGCCGCGCGAAAACATTGCGCTGCACGTGCGGGGCGAGTTCATTCCGCTGCCGCAATGGGAATCCCATCGGCTGAATCCGCACCCACCGGCGCTGCGCAAGCTCGGCCCCTGGCAGGTCATCTTCGGCTTCCTCAACGACCAGCTGCCGCAGCTGGAGCTCGACGGCTGGCAGAGCGGCGCACGCACCGACCTCGACGTGCCGGTGGCGGGTTATCTGCGCAATCTCGGGCTCGACGACGAGACCATCCGTCTCGCCGACAAGTTCAGCTCCTACGGCACCAATCTGTGGCAGAGCTCGCTGCTGCAGCTGTGTCACGTGTTCGCGTTCGCACGCGTCTCGGCCCGCATCGGCGAGGGTCGCGGCGGACTGATGAGCGTCGAGGGCGGCAACCAGCGCATGCCCGAGGCCATGGCGGGTGCGGTGAAAGGCGATGTGCTGCTCGGGCGTGCGGTCGAAGGCGTGCAACTGCACGATGACGGCGTCGAGGTGCGCTGTGCCGACGGCAGCCGGCACAGCGCCCGCTTCCTGGTGATGTCGGCGCCGTTTTCGGCGCTGCGGCTGATCGACCTTCAGCCCGCCTTCCGCGGCGTACAGGCCGAGGCGGTCGCGACCCTGCCCTACCACGCCGCCTTCCAGGTGCACTTCGCGATCGAGAAGCCGTTCTGGGAACGCGACGGCCTGCCGCCCTCGTTCTGGTCCGACGGGCCGGTCGAGCGCTTCAACGCCCTGAACTACGGCCCGAACGATTCGATCTCGTCATTCATGCACTATTCGAACGGCGACAGCACCGCGCGCTTCGATCGCATGACGCCTGCCGATGCGGCGCGGGCCGTGCTCGATGAGGTCGAACGGATCCGTCCCGCAGCGAAGGGCGCGCTGCGCATCCTGCAGGCGCACTCCTGGCAGCAGACGCCGTTTTCCGGCGGAGCGTATGCATCCTGGGCGCCGGGCCAGATTCCGCGCTTCGCCAGGGCCATGCGCGAGCCGTACGGACGCATGCATCTGTGCGGCGAGCACACCAGCGTGCTCGCCCGCGGCATGGAAGGCGCACTCGAATCCGGTGAGCGCGTGGCGCTGGAGATTCTGCAGCGCGCCTGATTCGGGCACCGGCCTCCGGGGCCGGTGTCGGGGTTGCTACAGCGTTGCCAGGATCTCGAGCGCCGCCCGTTCGCCGGATTCCATCGCGCCCTCCATGCCCCGGTGCAGTGTTGCGGTGTGTTCTCCGGCGAAATGGATGCGACCGTGCGGCCGGGACATCGCCTGCGGGAAGCGCAGCGGCATGCCGGGCTTCCAGTAGGCGTAGGAGCCGCCGAAGAACGGGTCGTTCTGGTTGGAGTGGACGCGGATCGCGCGCAGCTGGCCCTGGGTGGACGGCCGCAGTCGCGCGAGGTGGGCGCGCACATATGCATCGGCGTCGGCCGGCGTCATGCGATCGAGGTACTGCGCCTGCAGCCCGTTGACATAGACCAGCAGGCAGGCGGGCGCGCCATGGTGTCAGCGCCTTGAGCGGCGGCGGATGCGGATTCAGCCGATGGGTGGGCCAGTCTTCGAGGCGCAGCGTTTCGCCGCGGATGTTCATCGCGAGTTCGGCATCGTCTGCCTGGGTGCGCGGGCGCGGCCGCCGCTGCTCGACCCCGAGCTCGCGCAGCAGGTCGAGGCAGCGCGCGTAGCGCGGTCCGAACACCTCGCCGCCGGCCTCTGGCCGACCGGGGAGATCGTGCAGCGTATAGACACGTCCGCCGGTACGGTCGCGCCCTTCGAGCAGAGTGACCCGGACGCCTTCACGCTCCAGCAGTCGTGCGCAATAAAGTCCTGACAACCCCGCACCGACGATTGCAATGCCCAACGAGCGACCCGTGCCGGTGCGCCGCGGCTGTGCGGCGAGGGCGGCCAGCGGGGAGGCGCCGAGCAGGCGCAGGCTGTCGCGCCGGGTCCAGCCGGCCGCAAGCCGCGCCGGCGGCAGGGACGCGAGGTTCGCGGTCGTCGCGGCGGGCATATTTGACGAGGGTGGCCGTGGCGTAGTCGGCATGGGAGATCTGCGGTATGCGGATTCGAATCCGCGGCGGAAGGATCGGAGGAGAATGGTAAGATCGCGGCCCACAATTCTTGCAGGCCGATCGTTCAGGAAGGTTGTATGTCAGTACCGGTTCGCGTCAAGCCCGTTGCCAGTCTGCTTCATGTATTGCGTGGCTCAGCCTGCGCGCTCGCCTGCCTGAGCAGTGCGCCGCTGTTTGCACAGGGTGCGCCGGATGCGCCGGTTGCGGCCGACGAGCCGCTGCAGGAAGTTGTCGTGACCGCTCGTGGTCGCGAGGAGGATCTGCAGGAGGTGCCGATCGCGATCACGGTGCTCTCCACCGACGATCTGCAGGCGCGCACCATCGTCGATGTCCGCGACGTCGTGGCGTTCACGCCTTCGATGACGTTCTACTCCGGTTCCGGTCGGGCGGATCTGTCGGCACTGGTCGTGCGCGGCCTCTCACCGCAGACTTCGGACGAGCGCTACCAGGGCCTGTCGATTTTCGTCGATGGCATCTACATCAGCGGCCAGCTCGCCGGCATCGATCTTTCGCAGCTCGAGCGCGTCGAGATCATGAAGGGCCCGCAGAGTGCCAAGTACGGCCGAGCGACTTATTCGGGGGCGATCGACTACATCACGCGGACGCCGCGCAGCGACCAGCTCGAGGGCAATCTGCGCGTGCGCTACGGCGATCAGAGCGGCCAGGGTAGCGCGGCGAACCGCTACTACGCTGGCGATATAAGCTTCCCGATCCTCAGCGATCGTCTCTGGGGTTCGATCAATGCCTCGTTCAACCGTGTCGGTGGGCTCTACCCCAACCGCGGTCGCGACGGCGGCGTGGTCGGCGAGGAGAAAACCGACAGCTATGGCGCGACCTTGTTCGCGCGGTTCACCGACGACGCCTCGCTGAAGTTGCGCTATGCGGTCGATCTCGAAGACGACGGCACTGCGCTTTCTACGGTCGTGCAGCCGACGGACTGGGGCGGCCGACCCTACTCGGTCCCTGGTCTCTACACCCTCACTGCCGTCAGTCCGAACACGCCGGGCTGTCCGGCGGCCTGCGCCGGTCCCGGCACGGTCTGGATCGACGGCGACATCCCCAACATCGGCGCCGGTCTTACCGGCACCGACGTGACTTCCATCTTCCCGGTGGGCTATCTGCCGGCCGAATACGACGACTACGGCGGCCGCAACCGCAAGCGCCAGTTCGCCTCGCTGCTGTACGAGCAGGCGTTCGCGGGATTGCAGTTCAGTTATCGCGCAGGTTGGTACGAACAGGAGTACTGGGCGCTCGACGACTTCCGTCGGCGCGCCATCGCCAATGATCCAATCTGGGGGCCGCTCGGAGTCACGGGTGGCGCCAAGGTCGGCGGCTTCGTCCCGGCCTTTGAGGAGCTGTTCCGCAACCAGAGCCACCAGCTGCGCCTTGCCTCCGGCGATGAGCAGCGACTGCGCTGGTCCCTGGGCCTGTACTGGTTCGATGAAAAGAACCGCAACCGCGGCGTCATCGCGCCCACCTCCCTGGTCAATCCGGGTCCCACAGTGGTGCGTCAGTCGCGCGGTCTCGAGCGCTTCGAGAACGAAGCGGTGTTCGGCGACCTCGCCTTCGACGTCACCGATCGTCTGACGCTCTCAGTTGAGGGTCGCTATCAGCAGGAGACGGTGTTCTACGACGCCTGCACCACCTGCATCACTCCCAATCCCGCCGATCGTTCGGCGAAGGCCTCGGACTTCCTGCCGCGTGTGACCGCGCAGTTTGCGTTCACTCCCGACATCAACGGCTATGTCTACTGGTCGGAGGGCGTGAAGAGTGGCCGCTACAACACCTCGGCGGCCGCGTTCAACTTCGCTTTCGTGGACCCTGAGCAGCTCGAGAACCTCGAGATCGGCCTCAAGTCGACCTTGTTCGACCGCCGATTGGTGCTGAACGTCGCACTGTTCTCCCAGAAGGTCACGGATCAGCAGTTGCTGGTGCAGATCCCGAACCCGCTCTGCACCTTCAACCCGGCCACCGGCGCTATCACGGGCTGCCCGCCCGGCGCCTTCTCGACACTTGCCGGCGTGCAAACCGTGGGCGACTCGGACGTCTGGGGTAGTGAAGTCGAGGGTCGTTTCCAGGCCACCGACCGTTTCGCGCTCACTTTCGGCGTCGGCTACGCGGACCACGAGTTCGCCGATGCCATCGGCCCGTTCCGCAACACCGATCCGCAGCTGTTCCTGCCCGGCGAGACGCTGAAGGGCAAGACTTCGGTCAATACGCCGCGCGTGACCGGCAATCTGTCGGGCGAGTACCGGCTGCCGCTGAGCGGCGGTCGCTTCGATCTCGCGCTGCGCGCCGATGCCCTGTACACCGGCAAGCGCTATGTCGATCTCGCGAATCGCGCCTCCATCGAGGCCGTGACGCGCTTCAACGCGCGCGCGACCCTCACGGGCGGCGACGGTCGCTGGAGTCTGAGCCTGTTCGGCAAGGACATCACCGACGAGGACACCCTGCTCGGTGCCGGCCTCACCGGTTCGAGCACCTGCTACTACCCCGAGACCCCGCTGCCGGTGGCCGCGCGCGCGAGCCAGCTCTGCCAGTTCGTGGCCATTCCGCGCGGCCGCGAGATCGGGCTCGAGCTGGGATACCGGTTTTGAAGCGACCGATCTCCCGGCGCGGCGCACTGCGGCTGCTCGGCGGCGCGGGCGCCGCCGGTGTCGCGGCGCCGCTGCATGCGGCGCCCGCACGGCCGCTCGATGCCATCGTCGTCGGCGCGGGCCTGTCGGGGCTGTATGCAGCCATGCTGCTCGAAGAGCAGGGGCTCGAAGTGCAGGTGCTCGAGGGGCGGCGCCGCGTCGGCGGGCGCGTCTACACGCTGATGTCCGTTCCGGGTGGCGTCGAGGCTGGCGGTGAAGTGATCGGCGCGAGCTACGCGCGCATGATCGACGCCGCGCGCCGGCTGAAGCTCGAACTGCATGTGCCGAAATGGCTCGCACCGCCGTCCGACTGGATGTATCACATCGGCGGCAAGGCGATCCTCAAGGACGACTGGGCATCGAGCCCGCTCAATCCGTTGCAGGGCGACGACCGGCGCATCCTGCCGCACCAGCTGTTGCAGACCCTGATGTACCGCGATGCGCCCCTGCGCGGCCGCTCGCTCGATGCCTGGCTGACGCCGGAGTTCGCGCGCTGGGATATTCCGGCCGACGAATACCTGCGCGCCAAGGGCTATTCGGAAGACGCGATCCGGCTCGCCGGCGTGGTCGTGCACACCGACCGCCTCGCCAACACCTCGGCGCTGCACGAAATGCGGCGTTATCACGTCGGTGACGCGAGCCGCGGCAACCTCACGCCGGGGCAACCCGAGGGGTTGCAGGTGCGCGGCGGCAACTCGCTGCTGCCGGAAGCGATGGCGCGTTCGCTGCGCCGGCCGGTGCAGCTCGGCAAGGCCGTCTGGGGCATCGAGAGCCAGCGCGACGGCGTGGTGGTGCGCTGCACCGACGATACCGAGCTGCGGGCGCGCTTCGCCGTGGTGTCCATGCCGATGCCACGCCTGCGCGACGTGCTGTTCGAGCCGGCGCTGCCCGAGCCGCTGGCCTCGGCCGTGCGGGACATGGAATACGGCCTGTCGATCCAGGTGCACATGAGCCTGCGCGAACCGTACTGGGAAAAGGACGGGCTGCCGGCGGGCATGTGGACCGACACCGGCATCGAGCGTTTCACGCCGCTCGATCGCGGCCCCGACGGCGGCATCTCCTCGGTGATCGCGTTCGTGAACGGTGCGGAAGCGCGCCGTTTCGCGTTCATGGATGACCGCCAGTGTTTTGACTATGTCACCGCTGTCGCTGCCCGGATACGACCCGCCACCCGCGGCCAGTTCGAGCTGCTGACCATCCAGTCCTGCTCGCGCGATCCTTTCGGTGCCGGTGACTGGGTATTCTGGCAGCCGGGCCAGATCGTGAAATACGGCCGACACCTGCGCGACGGTCTGAAGAATGTCGCGTTCTGCGGCGAGCATACCGCCATCATGCAGCGTGGCATGGAAGCCGCTTTCGAGGCAGGCGAGCGTGCCGCGCTCGAAGTGCTGGAGCGTGCCTGAGCGGCTGATGGCCCTGGTGTTCGCGGCCGTGCTGCTGGCGGCCGCGCCGGCTCGCGCCGCGAACGAACCGGACGATCCGAGCGCACGCGACCTGCAGCGTATCGTCGGCTGGTTCGGCGGCATCTGGGACAACTCCGAGCAGATCTGGTTCGAGACCGAAGGCCGCGCGCAGGTGCCCGTGCCGGAGCGGCACGAACGCGTGCACGCCACGCATCGCCGCGTCGATCTGCCATCGATCGGCCGATACGTGTTCTATGTCGAGGAATACCGGGATGACGATCCCGCCAAGGTGTTCCGCCAGCGTCTGGTGGTGTTCGAGTCGGCGCGCGAACAGGGTGTGCGCATGCGCCTCGGCCTGTTTCGCGATGCCGCTGCGGTGCTCGGCGCCGCCAGCGATCCGGCCAGGCTCGCCGGCTTGCACCCCGAGGCGCTGATCTGGTTGCCCGGCTGCGAGGTGTACTGGCGCGCCGAGGGTGACCAGTATGTCGGCGGCATGCGCCCGAAGGCCTGCACCTTCGGCGAGGCTCGCGAGCAGCGCTGGTCACAGCACGATCTGCTGTTGTCGGCGACCAAGTACTGGCGCGTCGATCGCTCGTTCAATGTCCGCGACGGCAAACTCGCTGTCGGTCACCCTGGCGGCGTGCCCCACAAGCTGGATCGCGCCAGACTGTTCGAATGCGAGGTGCGGCTGTTCGGCGGCAACTATCTCGCCGGCCAGGGCGCGAGCCCCAGCGACCGGATCCTCACCGGCCAGCGTCTGCACAGCCAGGGCGGCACACTGCATGTCGAGAATCCAGCGGACGGGGCGCGGTGGCAGATCCGCCTGCGCGACAAGGAATATCCGTACTACGAGCGCTGGTCCGATTTCATGTTCCTGTCGGTGCGACGGGCCGGCGAGCCGTCGATCGCCTTGTCGCTGCACGATCGGGATGCGAGGTTCCTCGGTGTCAACGTCGGCTGGATGAGCGTCGCCTGCGACCGCATCGATCCGCCCTGATCGTCCCGGCGCTGCGTCGCGATCGCGGCATCCCGGGACCGCAATAGCGATCCCAGCCAACGTGGGACGTTGGGATTGCCCATCACCGGGCCGTACAGGCCGTCACCGGTCCGCATCACGGACCGTGGACATCGTCGCGCCGGGATTGTCAGGCGACCAGCCGGCGCAGCAACTCGACATACCGCGCGCTCACCGGGATTTCGGACCCATCGGCCAGAACGGCGCGATACTTGCCGCTCGTGTTGACCAGCTTCACCACGGCCGTCCGGCTCACCCAATTGGAGCGATGGACCTGCAGGCCCCATTCCGGCGGCATCGACGCCGCGATGACGCTCAGCCGACCGTAAACCAGCCCGGATCCCCGATTGGTGATGACTCGTACATAGTGGTCTTCACCGGCCAGCGCGAGGATCTCGCCCCTGGCCTTCGCCGGCAACTTCTCCAGGATGGCCTGCGAGCCATCGACGATTCGGGAAATGTCGCGCGAGTGGCTTGCGGCGTCCCCGGCACCGGCCGGTTCGGCCAGCGCTTCGCTCATACCCACTCCGGACTCGGGGCGGAAACGGGGCAGGCCCGCGTAACGATCGAAGAAGTAGTTCGCGCCGATCCACAGTGCGATGGGCCCGGAGTTCTGCAACAGCCAGCGGGGCATCGAATTCAGATACTGCGCGAGGTCGCCCGCAAAGATCGGGGTGAATGCCACCTCGGGTATCGCGATGGCGGCAAAGATACGTTGATGGGTCGCGAGATAGGCCGTGGCGAAGAGTGTCTGCAGGATGCCACCAAGCAGCGTCACCAGCCACAGAGGCGGAGCGAAGCGTCGGCCGAAGTGGAACACGACGCGGGTGGCAACCTCCATCGTTAGCCACAGGACGCAAAGCAACGAAATCCAATAGAGGATGCTGGCGGGTTTGGACAGCAGCGGCGCGAGCATACCCGCGCGCATCAGCCCGAAACCGAGACCGAATGCCAGCGGCAGGCCCATGTAGAAAAAGAGCAGCCGCAGGATCTCACGCGGCGAGCGGCGTCCAGCCGTTGCCGAAATCAGACGATTGGCGTTCAACCCGCGGCTCCGGACACCGATCCAGCGAATTCTCAATACCTTCGTGAACCTCGATTCGCGAAGCCGGACGAACTTCGACGAAATACCCATTGCGAGTCAAGAGGATCGCGACCCAAATCGTACGGCGCCAGACGCGCTCCGGCCGGTCGCCACGGGCAGCCTGAAGGGGCAAGCGCGCAACACGTCGATACGAACGAGGGGGGAGACATGGACATCGTGTTGGGAACGACATCGGTACGGCCGCGAATTCTGGGCGTCTTGCTGGCCGGTGCCTTGACGATGGGCATTGTCGGACCGGAAATCGTTGCCGCGCAGACGCAAGAAAGTGGTGGCACGGAGCTCGAAGAAGTCACGGTCACGGCCCGTAAGCGCTCCGAGAGCGTGACCGAGACACCCATTTCACTTTCGGTGCTGAGCGCGGGGCAGATCGAAGCACGTGGCATCCGCTCCCTCGAGGATCTCGCCGCCTTCACTCCGGGGTTCTATTTCAAGTCCGTGGGATCGTTCGAAGGCAGAACCTCGTCGGATCTGCGCTTCCGCGGCATGGACGTCAACACGTCGACGCCCTGGCTGCAGCTCGGATCAATCTTCGTCGATGGCGTGTATATCTCCGGTGGTGTGCAGAACATCGGCTTCGAGAACATCCAGCGCGTCGAAGTGATTCGTGGCCCACAGAGTGCCTTGTTCGGCCGCTCGACCTTCGGTGGTGCGGTGAACTTCGTGACCGCTGAACCAGACAAGACGTTCACTGGCCGCCTCGGTGCCTCGTTCGGCGAGTACGGCGAGCGCGAGGTTCAGGGCTGGCTGAGCGGGCCGCTCGGCGAGTCGCTCGCCGGCCGGATCTCGCTCCGCCACATGGCAAAGGGCGGCCAGTATGTCAATTCGACCGATGG
Organism: Gammaproteobacteria bacterium; assembly: GCA_020846815.1. The sequence continues at coordinate 16,107 of JADLDF010000159.1, forward strand.
CACGCGGCTCGGGGCGCAGGAAACCACGGCCCTGTCGGCCACCTTGCGTGCGGACCTGACCGATCGCTTCACCGGCAAGCTCGTGCTCTTTGGTGCGCGCGACGACGATGCACTCGCGCCCCTGTTTCTGGTGCGCGCCAATCAGGCCAATTGCGGACCGTTTCCACCCGGCAGCCGACGCACCTTCTGCGGTGAACTGCCGGCACAGTCAGGCGCCGTGGACGCGGACCTGCGCGCCTACCTGGCAGGGACGGCTTTCACGGATACAGGAATCCGCATGTCCAACAGCGGCCTGCGCCGCGATGCGTATCGCGCGAGCCTGGTGCTCGACTACGACTTCGGTGCCGCCACGCTCAACTCGGTTTCTGGCTATTCCGACGAGGCGCTGGGCACCGTGCGGGATGGCGACGTGATCCCGGGATTCAGCTTCTTCCAGACCTGGCAAGGCCGTGACGTGCGGGATTTCCAGCAGGAAATCCGTCTGCTCTCGCGCGATGACGGCCCGCTTACCTGGCTGGTTGGTGCGAACTACTACCGCTATACCTACGCGGCCGACACCATCTTCGGCAACGCGCGCACCCTGCAGCGCGATCGCACCCGCATTGAGACCCGCGGCTACTTCGCTTCCGCAAGCTACCGGCCCATCGACAGTCTCGAACTGTCGCTCGAGGGGAGATACCAGATCGACGAGATCGACCAGGGCGGCAGCCTGCGCGGCCGGTTCAACGATTTCCTGCCGCGTGCGATCGTCAGCTACCGCCCGAGCGAGCGCACGACGCTCTATCTGACGGCAGCGAAAGGCAACAAGCCCGGTGGTTTCAACGCCAACATCGCCACGCGTCCCGCGGCCGAGCGCACCATCCTCGCCAGCGAGTTCGGCATGCAGATTCCGATCGGCGAGGAGTCGATCTGGAACTACGAACTCGGCTGGAAGCGGCTGTTCCGAGGCGGTCGCGCCTTCGTGAATGCCGCCGTGTACTCCATGCGCTGGACCGACCAGCAGTCGCGACGGAGCATTACCGATGCGCGCATCTTCGGCGGCGTGCCCTTCAGTGCCTTCATCAACGCTGGCGAGACCGAACTCTCGGGCATCGAGCTCGAAGCCGGAATGCGGGTCACCGAGACCTGGGAGGTGAGCGCGGCCTTCGCCAAGGCCCGCTCCGAGTACACCGAGTTCTCGTCGTCGCTGCACCAGCTGGTCTACGGCACCCTGGATGCGAGCGGCCGCGAGCTCGCCAACAATCCCGGCGAGACCTTCAGCCTCAGCAACGGACTCAAGTGGCCACTGAGCGCCGGCTACGATGCCCGTCTCGCCTTCGATGTGCTCTACGAGGGCGCGCGCTGGACGGACGAGAGCAACCTGACGAGCTATGGGCAGCGGTGGCGCGTCAACGCGCGTGTCGGCCTGGGCAAGGGCGGATTTCGCGCCAGTCTCTATGCGCGCAACCTGTTCGACGACGACACGGTTCCGAGTGCACGACAGTTCAGCGATCTGCAGCTCGGCGGCTTCGCCTGGGAAGTGCTGATGCCTGAGAAGCGCAATGTCGGCATCGAGGTAAATTATGAATTCTGAAGAATCTCGAGTGGATCGCCGTCTGTTCCTCGGCGCCCTGGGGGCGTTGCCGCTGTCGTCCGCGATCGCGGCGAGTGCCGCTTTCCGTGGCAGTTTCGATCCTGCCGATCCGATGCAGAACCTGCACGCGCTGGCGCGACTGAATGGCGGCATCGGCACCGAGCCGGCCATATGGTGGTTCAAGGGGCGGGCCTACGGCATGCCGGTGGGCGAACTGCGCCTGCCTGTCTGCGGCATCGTCGGCTGTCGCATCGTGATCTATCGGCCATCGGGTGCGGGCTTCGAGATCTACACGCGCGACTGGGGTCTGTTCGTCACGCTCGATGACCAGCCTCTGGAGAGCCTGCGTAATCCTTTCACCGGCGCAGTCGTGGCGCCGCGGCACATCCTCACGGCCGGCTATCGCTGGAAGATCGATCCGCGCGAGGGCCAGATCCTCGAACCCTCCGAGGCGGGTACCGTCAGCAGCCTGGTGGGGCGGCCCTTCGTCATGCCCTGGCACCGACACGGCAATCAGCTCTGGGGACGGTTCGAGACCTTCGTGAAGTACCCGAACGGTGCCGTCGGCAGTGAGATCCTGGCCTTCAACGCCGACCATGACGCGGTGATTTCCAATCGCAGCAGGTACGTCCCGGCCACCGGCACCTGGGTCAACGAGTCGCCCTGGCTGCCCTGGTTGAACATGAAGGGAACACCGGGCGGCATGCTGATGGTGTCAGCCGGGCAGAAGGAGCCGGACATGGCCGCGCTGCCATCGTTCGTGCGCGACCTGACCGCGGCGACCTTCCCCGGGCTGCTCGAGAATCCCACCACCTGGAAGCGGCCGACATGACCCGCGCCCCAGACTACCCGCACGCTCCCGCCCTGACTCGCCGGCAGGCGCTGATCGGCGGATCGTTCGTCGCGGGCTTGCCGCTGGCGGGCGTTGCCGCGGTCGCGACGTCCGGCACCGCGCCGCCTGTCGCATCGATCGATGCCGCAGCGTCGTCCCTCGACAGACCTTCGGAGCGCATCCGCCTGCTCCTGCGGGCGCTTTCGACGCTCGATGCGAGCACCGAGAGCTACATCTTCCTCCAGGGCACAGCCTATGGCTGGGTGCCGGGAGCCGCCCGGCCCGAACCGCTGTTCGGCTCGGCCTTCCTGACCGTCAGCCGCGTCGAGTCGCTGCCGGGACGCTACCGGCTCATGACCAATCAGCTGGCGCTGATCACCGATCTCAAGGACGGCTCGGTGATCGATACCTGGCGCAATCCGTATCTCGACGAGGAGGTCAGGGTTTTTCACGGCCACAACGGGCCGCAGGACATCGAGTTCGATGTCGCGCGGCTCGATGTTGCGATGGAGGATGCCAAGGGCGGCAGGATCCAGGCCTCGCTCGATGTGCCATGGACGCTCGATGCCCAGTTCGCGCGCACCGAAACCCAGGTGCGTTCGCGGCGCAAGAACCCTCTCGATATCGCGCGCTGGCCGAGGGAGCACGCGGCCGAGCAGCTCGATGTCACGGAATGGTCGGAATGGATCGTGCCGCGATCGCTGCTCGCCACCGACGCGCCCATGCTGCCCTGCCGCGCCTCGACCCAGCGTTACGCGAACTGGTTTCCGTGGATGCTGATGGGACAGCGGCCGGGCAGCGTGTTCGCGCGGACCTCCGGCGGGCGCATCGGCTCCCTCGACGAGCTGCCGGCGAGCTTCCTGCGCTATGCGCAGAAGCACCATCCGGGCTACCTCGCCGCCCCGAAGCAGTGGACCGGCCAGTTCGTCGACGTGCTCTCGGTCTTCGCGCGCGAGCGTTCGCCGACGCCCGAACGCGCGCCGACATCCGCGCGACCACCAGGTCCCGAATCTCGCTGAATGTCCTCAGACGCCGTTGCGTCTTCGCCGCACCACCTACACCGGAAGAAGTCACTCATGAGCCGTCCAACGCTGTTCCGTGCCACGACCGCGGCCCTGTCGCTGCTGTGCCCGCTCGCCCCGACCGGCACCCACGCCCAGGAGCCGGAGGCCGCGTCCCTGGAGGAAGTGGTCGTCACCGCCCGCAAGCGGGAGGAGAGCGTGAACTCGACACCCGTGGCCATCACGGCATTCTCGGGCGCCGATCTGGCCAAGCTCGGCATGTCCGATGTGCTCGAGCTGCAGAAGGCCACGCCCGGGTTCCACAACGAGAGTCTCATCAGCTCGCCGGGCCGGTTCGACTCGGCTCCGACCTTCCGCGGCGTCACCACCAACACGATCGACCCCACGCGCCAGACGGCATCGATTTTCGTCGATGGCGTCTACGTGGCCGGCGGCCGGCCGCAGGTCGTGCCTTCTGCCATCGAGCGCGTGGAGATCATCCGCGGGCCGCAGGCCGCGCTGTTCGGCCGCAGCACTTTCGGCGGCGCGATCAACTACATCCAGCGCCGTCCGCGCGCCGTGCCGAGCGGCGAGGTGAACCTGCTGGCGGCGACCGAGAGCGAGCAGCGCATCGATGCCACGCTCGAAGGGCCGCTGTTCTCCCCGGCGCTGACCGGTCGCTTGAGCGGCGCCTATCACCGCAAGGGCGCGCAGTTCACCAGTGCCCTGGACGGCGCCGACCTGGGCGAGGAGCGCGACACCGTGCTCTCCGCCAGCCTGTATTTCACGCCGGGTGAGAGCTTCCGTTCCATCGTGTCGGCAACCTGGTACGAGAACGACGATGGGCCGCCCGCCGCGTCGCAGGTCGGCAGATCCGCGTTCAACTGCGGGCCTTTTGGCGGCACCTTCCGCACGATCTGCGGGGAGATCCCTGCGCCCGCGCCTTCAGCCAACGTCGCGACCGTACCGGCGGCGTTGAGCACCGTGCTGGCCCGCTTCGGCAACGGCATCGTCGGCGCCATGAAGAGCGAGTTCGGGCTGGATCGCGAGGCCCTGCGCGCCAGCTGGATCAACGAATTCGACATTCCCGGCACGGCGGTGACGCTGACGGCCATCACCGGTTACAACGACGAAGAGGTCAATCACCTCGCCGACGGCGACAACTCGGGCGCCGAGCGCTTCGCCATCGCAACGCAACGCAAGTTCGAGGATTTCAGCCAGGAACTGCGCGCCTCCGCCAGTGCGTTCGACGAGCGTCTGCAGTGGACACTCGGCGTGAACTACATCGACCAGGAGTACACGGAGTACTTCAATCAGCTGCTGATGCGGACGGCGACGGCGTGGCTGAACCTCGGCAACTTCCTGCCTGC
>JADLDF010000160.1 GCA_020846815.1 Gammaproteobacteria bacterium
ACCGACAACAACGCGATCATCACCGAGGTGCTGAAGCTGCGCGCCGAGCGCGCGCGGCTGATCGGCTACCCGACCCACGCGCACTGGCGGCTCGAGGATTCCATGGCGCGCACGCCCGAGCGCGCCATGGCGCTGATGGAGGCCGTCTGGGCGCCGGCCGTGGCGCGCGTGCGCGAGGAAGTCGCCGACATGCAGGCGCTCGCGACCCGCGAGAGCGGCGCGCCGTTCACGATCGAGCCCTGGGACTACCGCTACTACGCCGAGAAGGTGCGCAAGGCGCGCTACGACCTCGACGCCAACGAACTCAAGCCCTATCTGCAGCTCGACAGGCTGCGCGAGGGCATGTTCTGGGTCGCGGGCGAGCTGTTCGGCATGAAGTTCACCGCGCTGCCGCCCGGCAAGGTGCCGGTCTACCACCCCGACGTCGCCGTCTGGGAAGTCACGCGCGACGGCAAACATCTAGGCCTCTGGTTCTTCGACCCCTATGCACGGCCCGGCAAGCGCTCGGGCGCGTGGATGAACGCCTACCGCAACCAGGAACGCTTCGCGGGCGAGGTGCCGACCATCGTCTCGAACAACGCGAACTTCATGAAGGGCAAGCCCGGCGAGCCGCTGCTGATCAGCTGGGACGACGCGGTGACGCTGTTCCACGAGTTCGGCCACGCGCTGCACGGCCTCTCCTCCGACGTCAGCTATCCCTCGCTGTCGGGTACGAACGTCGCGCGCGACTACGTCGAGTTCCCCTCGCAGCTGCTCGAGCACTGGCTGCTCGTGCCCGAGGTGCTGAACCGCTACGCCGTGCACCACCGGACCGGCCGGCCCATCCCTTCGGAGCTCGTGGCCAAAGTCGAGCGCGCCAGGACCTTCAACCAGGGCTTCGCCACCGTCGAGTACCTCGCCGGCGCGCTGATCGACATGAAGCTGCATCTCGCCGCGACCCCCGAACGGGCGATCGATCCCGACGCCTTCGAACGCGAGACCCTGGCGCAGCTCGGCATGCCGCGCGAGATCGTCATGCGCCACCGCACGCCGCAGTTTGCGCACATCTTCTCGAGCGACGGCTATTCCGCCGGCTATTACAGCTACCTCTGGGCCGACACGCTGACGGCCGACGCCTGGGAAGCGTTCCAGGAGGCTCCGAAAGGCGCCTGGGACGGCGGCGTCGCAGCGAAGCTGACGCAGCACGTGTTCGCGGCCGGCAACACCGTCGACCCGGCGATCGCCTATCGCGATTTCCGCGGCCGCGACGCCGGCATCGAGGCGCTGATGCGCAAGCGCGGCTTCCCGGTGTCGGCGGCCAAGCCGGCACCGGCCGCCGCAGCCATGGTGCGCTAGCAGACTACCCCCCAGCCACACCTTCCCGGGCACGTCGGTGGGCAAGATCCCAGCCCGCGAATCGCCTGCCGCGGCGGAACCTGGGCCGTCTCGCTCGTCGGCTTGCAACGACTTCCAGTCTCCCCTGCTGTGTATCGCAATTGCGATGCAGTTGGAGGCAGCGATACGCCACCAGCGCGAGGAGGATTGTCACTGACTGATGCGATACGCCGGCGTGGTGATCCGCGCGAGCGCGGTCACGGCGGGTGCATGCCCGCATGATCGACCTTCGGTTCGACGTCGCCGTCGTACAGCAGCAGCGCCATCATGCCCATGTCGGCATCCTTGGCCTGATGGCAGTGCAGCAGCGTCGGGCTGGGGTTGTCCGCCACGAAATCGAGCTCCACGGTCGTGAACGGCATGACGTTGATCGTGTCCTTCATGAGGCCGGAAGTGGCCACTCCACCGTAGCTCGCGACCTCGAAATAGAGATCGACGCTGCCCATTGGTGCCGCGCCCGCTCTTGACAACCCGCCCAGCGGCACGACGTCGCGGGCCGAGCACGGGCGGTGCTCCGCTCTGGCGCTCGAGCGCCTCCCTGACGACTTCAGTAGTGCGCTGCAGGTGCAGTTCGGTCAGGCGGCATGCACGCAGCGACTCGCGCGCCAGCACCGCTTCGGCGATGGCCTCGTGCTCGTCGTGAACGTCGCGCTCCACGGCCGTCTGCACCAGCGAGATCATGCGGTAGCGCTCGGAGTGCTGGTGCAGCTTGTTGCGCTGCCGGATCAGCCAGGGTGATCCGCAGGCCGGTCTGCGCGGCGAACCGGGCGCCGCCTGTATGTCGTAGGACCTGAGCAGCGTGCCGTCCACGAAGACTCGAAGCCGCCGATCCCGGTCTCGAAGGCGTAGCAGCCCGAAAAGTCGAAGCCGCCGGCGGGCGCGGACAACGGTGGCGGCGAAGCGTTCCTCGAATTCATCGAGAAGACGCTGAAGTCCGACATCGCCTCACGGTTTCCCGTGGGCCGCGGCAACGAGACCTTGTTCGGCCATTCCTATGGCGGCCTGCCCGGCGTGAAGAGCGAATTCTTCCTGTTCGCCGGCGAGGATCACGGCTCGGTGATCCCGGGCGCAATCAACCGTGCCGTAGGCTTCGCACTGTCGCCGAGCGCAGGGCTCAACGACCGCCAGCATCGACGGCTGCACGAGGAGCGTATCGCCATGGACGAGGCCCATGGCACGAGTCCGCCCGCCATCGTCGCGGCGCCGGACGTGCGAATGCGCGGCTACGACTTAGCCGCCGTGCCGCACAAGCCGCGCGTACCGCCGCTCAGCCACCGACGCCGTGCACGTCCTCGGCCGGCATGTCGAGCTCGCGCAGGCGCGCGAGGATGCGCGGCCCCGTGGCCGCGTCGGCGACCTCGATCTCGACCAGGACCTGCACCGACTTGGCGTCGCGCGGCACGAAGGCGCGATCGTGGGTCACGGTGTTGATGTTGCCGCCGAGCTCGCCGATGGCCGTGCACAGACGCGCCAGCGAGCCGGCCTGATCGGGCAGCGGCACGGCGAGGCGGAACAGCCGCCGCTCGCGCACCAGCTGGCGCTGCAGGATCGCCATGAGCAGGCGGTTGTCGACGTTGCCGCCGCTGAGCACCAGGGCGACGCGCTTGCCACGGAACGTGCCGGGCCGCTCGAGCAGCACGGCGAGGCCGGCGGCGCCCGCGCCCTCGACCAGCGTCTTCTCGATCTGCAGCAGCAGCGCCAGCGCCTCCTCGATGCGCGCTTCGGGCACGACCGCGACCTCGATGCCGCGCGCTGCGAGGATGTCGCGCGCCAGCGCGCCGGGCCGTGCGACGCCGATGCCTTCGGCGACCGTGCTGCCGCCCGGCACCGCCGGCGGAGCGTCGTCGCCGCGCCGCGCGCCGTCGCTGCGCTCGCGGCCGAGCAGCAGCGCCATGGCCGGGTAGCGCTCGCTCTGCACGCCCAGCACCCGCGTGCGCGGCGCGAGCTCCTGCATCGCGACCGCACAGCCGGCGATCAGCCCACCGCCGCCGACCGGCAGGATCAGCAGGTCGAGCTCGACGCCGCTGGCGGCGATCTCCAGCGCCACCGTGCCCTGGCCGGCGATGACCTGCCGATCGTCGTAGGCGTGCACGAGCGTCAGGCCACGCTCGGCGACCAGGGCCGGCACCGCCGCGGCCGCGCCCTGGAAATCGTCGCCGGTGAGGATGACCTCGGCACCGAACTCGCGCGTGCGCTGCGCCTTCACGCCCGGCGTGCTGCGCGGCATGACGATGGTCGCGGGGATGCCGAGCTGCGCGGCGTGGTAGGCGAGGCCCTGCGCATGATTGCCGGCCGAGGCGGCGACGACGCCGCGGGCGCGCTCCTCGGGCGTCAGCGTCAGCAGCCGGTTCAGTGCGCCACGCTGTTTGAAGCTGCCGGTGAACTGCAGGTTCTCGAACTTCAGCCAGACCTCGGCATCGACCAGCTGCGAGAGCGTCTCGGAGCGCAGGAACGGCGTGTCGAGCACCTGGCCGCGGATCCGCGCCGCGGCCTCGCGCACGTCGGCGGC
>JADLDF010000161.1 GCA_020846815.1 Gammaproteobacteria bacterium
GGGCGGCCGCCACGGCGAAATCGATGAACATGCCGTCCTGGGTCAGCACCGAGCAGGCCATCGGCAGCAGGAACGTGGTCGCGAAGAACGCGAGCATCAGGCCGAGGACGTGTGCGACGGCGAGCATCGGATGGGACGTTCAGCGCGTGCGCGGGCGGGGCCGGGAACGGGGCATCTTGGTTTCGGGGCTGTGACTGGTGCGTGGGTGGCTGCGGAGCGGACCGCCGGTGCCGGATCGCTCAGCGGCGCCCGAGCGTCTCGCCGAGGAACAGGCGCTCGACCTGCTCGACGTGGCGCCGGTCGGTGATGAACAGGATCACGTGGTCGTCGGCCCGCAGGACGGTGTCGTGGTGGGCCATGATGACCTCGTCGCCGCGCACGATGCAGCCGATGGAGCTGCCGTACGGCAGCTTGATGTCCTCGACGCGCTTGCCGACCACGCGCGAGCTGCGATGGTCGCCGTGGATGATCGCCTCGAGCGCCTCGGCCGCGCCGCGGCGCAGCGAGTGCACGCGCACCACGTCGCCGCGGCGCACGTGGGCGAGCAGCGAGCCGATGGTGATCGTCTGCGGCGAGATCGCGATGTCGATGCTGCCGCTTTCCATGAGGTCGGCGTACGAAGGCTTGTTGATCAGCGCCATGACCTTGGTGGCGCCGAGCCGCTTGGCGAGCATGGCCGAGAGGATGTTCGCCTCCTCGGCGTTGGTCAGCGCCGCGAACACGTCGCAGGAGTCGATGTTCTCCTCGACCAGCAGCGCCTCGTCGGTCGCGTCGCCTTCGAGCACGATCGCGCTCTCCAGCAGCTCGGAGATGCGGCGCGCCCGCTTCGGGTCGCGCTCGATGATCTTGACCTGGTTCTGCTTCTCGAGCTGCTTCGCGAGCTGGAAGCCGATGTGGCCGCCGCCGGCGATGACGACGCGGCGCACGGGGCTCTCCTCCCTGCGCAGCTCCGCCATCATCTGGTGGATGTCGTCGCGCGCCGCGAGGAAGAACACCTCGTCGCCGTCCTCGATCACGGTCTCGCCCTCGGGGGCGATGCTGCGCCCGGCGCGGTAGATCGCGACCACGCGTGCATCGACGTTCGGGATGTGCTCGCGCAGCGTGCGCAGCGCCTGGCCGACCAGCGGGCCGCCCTTGCGCGCGCGCAGGCCGACGAGGCGCACGCGCCCGTCGGCGAAATCCAGCACCTGCAGCGAGCCCGGATGACGGATCAGCCGCTCGATGTACTCGGTGACCAGCTGCTCCGGGCTGATCCAGACGTCGACCGACAGGGCTTCCTCGCTGAACAGCTTCGGGTGGCGGATGTACTCGGACGAGCGGATGCGCGCGATCTTGGTGGGCGTGCGGAACAGCGTCTGCGCGACCTCGCAGGCCATCATGTTCACTTCGTCGGAGCTGGTCAGCGCGACCAGGATGTCCGCGTCGGGCGTGCCCGCGGCCTCGAGCACCGAAGGATAGGAGGCGTTGCCGACGACGGTGCGGATGTCGAGCCGGTCCTGCAGGTCGCGCAGCAGCTCTTCGTTCGTGTCGACGACCGTGACTTCGTTGGCCTCCTCGCGGGCCAGCTGGTGGGCGGCAGTGCGACCGACCTGGCCGGCGCCGAGGATCACGATCTTCATACGGGGCGCAAGCTTAACCGGGGGCGTTCCGGCTGGGTACTTGCGCGCTTCCCGTTTCGTGGGTGGGGCTTCAGTCGCCGGGGCGGGGCGAGGTGTGCGAGGGTCTTGGCGGCGGCGTGGCGCGCCAGGACGGCGCGCCCCGAGGCCCGGCGCGCCCGATGCGCGGAGGAGCGTGGGGCGCGGAGCGCGCGCCGCGGCACGCAACGCCTGGGCACCTGCCACGCCGGGTTTACGGCCGTCCGCCGCCAAGACCCTCGCACACCTCGCCCCGCCCCGGCGCCTACCGTCATCTGCCATCGACGCGACACGAAGAGCGCCAGCCCTGGTCTCACTGTGAGTTCGAAGACCTCTCGTATCCGCCACAGCTACCCAGCCTGGGTGCGGAGTTCACGCCCCGGCCGCCACCGTCTATGCTGGCGGAAATGACTACTCCATCGCTGCCCGCCCCGCCGCCGGGCGAGTTCCGGCGTGGCTGGCGGGTTCTGCTGGCCGCCCTCCTGGGAACGGCCTTCGGCGCCTCGCCGCTGCCGTTCCAGACCACCGGGTTCATGATCGGCCCGATCCGCGACGAGACCGGCTGGTCGCTGAGCCAGATCAGCCTGGGCGTCACGATCTACGGCATCCTCGGGGCGCTGCTGGCGCCGGCTTTCGGTGCCATGTCCGACCGCTTCGGCGTGCGGCTGGTGGCGCTCGCCTCGCTGACTGCCTTCGGTATCGTGTTCGCCTCGTTCTCGCTGATGCCGGCTTCACTCGCGGCCTTCTATTCGATCTGGACGCTGATCGGCCTGGTCGGCATCGGCTCGACGCCGATCACCTGGTCGCGTGCGGTCAATCTCTGGTTCTTCCGCAACCGCGGACTGGCGCTCGGCCTCACCCTGGTCGGGACGAGCATCTCGGCCATGATCCTGCCGACGCTGACGGTAAAGCTGATCCACGGCTTCGGCTGGCGCGGCGCCTACGCGCTGCTGGCGTTGCTGCCACTCGCGATCGCGCTGCCGTTCGCGCTGGCGTACTTCCGCGAGCCGCGACCGGAGGAGCGGCCGCCGGAGCTGAACGCGGTCGACGCCAGCGGCCGGGTCGCGCTCGGCGGCCTGACCCTGCGCGAATGTCTCGCGGGCCGGCGCTTCTGGATACTCGCGGTGTCGATCTTCTGCGTCGCCTTCGCCTATGGTGGCTCGCTGGTACACATGCCGCAGATGCTCAAGGCACAGGGCTTCGTCGATACGCAGGCGGCGGTGGTCGTCAGCCTCTTCGGCGTGTCGATCTTCGCCGGTCGCATCATCACGGGGCTGCTGCTCGACCGCTTCTGGGCACCGCTGGTGACGCTGCCGATCCTCTGCCTGCCGGCGGTGTCCTGCCTGCTGCTCGCTGGCGACAGTCTCGGCTTCGCGACTGCGGTGTTCGCGGCCTTGCTGCTCGGCTTCTCGTCGGGTGCGGAGACCGATCTGATCGCCTACCTCGCCGGCCGCTATTTCGGCATGGCGAACTATGGCCGGATCTACGGCTCGCTCTACATGGTCTTCGGCATCGCCTCGGCGCTCTCGCCGCTGGCTTACGGCGGCGTGCGCGACGCGACCGGCAGCTACGACCCGATCCTGTTCGTGGCCGCGGCGATGTTCGTCGCCGGCGCCCTGCTGCTGCTGACGCTGGGACGCTATCCGAGCAACGAGGAGCTCGCGCCGCGCGCGGCCGGGTCGGCTACCACTGCACCCAGCCCGTCTGCCACGTGAGCAGGATCAACCCGCCGAAGACGAGCCGGTACCAGGCGAACACCGCGAAGGAGTGGCTGCTGACGAAGCGCAGCAGGAAGCGGATCGCGGCCAGCGCACTTGCGAACGCCACCACGCTGCTGACCAGCAGCGCTTCCACCTCGGCCAGCGACAGGGTCTCGCGCGCGCCCCAGAGCTTGTAGGCGGTCGCTGCCAGCAGGGTCGGGATCGCGATGAAGAACGAGAACTCGGCCGCGGTGCGCCGGCTGAGACCGGTCAGCAGGCCGCCGAGGATCGTCGCCGCCGAGCGGCTCGTGCCGGGGATCAGCGCCAGCGCCTGGAACAGGCCGATCTTCAGCGCATCCTTCCAGCCCATGTCGTCGACCGAGGTGATGCGCTCGACGTGCTGGCGCTTCTCCGCCCAGAGTATCAGCAGGCCGCCGACGATCAGCGCGATCGCGACCGGGATCGGCTTGAACAGCACGGCCTCGATCGGCTCCTCGAGCAGCAGGCCGAGGATCGCGAGCGGCAGGAAGGCGACGAACAGGTTCAGCA
>JADLDF010000162.1 GCA_020846815.1 Gammaproteobacteria bacterium
AGAACGCCTTGCTGCGCGCAATCGCCTGCGCGATCGCCTTGGTGCCCTCGCCGAACTGGTCGAACTCGAACACCCCGACCGGCCCGTTCCAGAGGATCGTGCCCGCCTGCTCCAGCAGCCCGCCGAGGCGCTCGGCCGTGTCCGGCCCGATGTCGAGGATCATCTCGTCGCCGGCGACCTCGTGGATGCTGCGCACGTCGGCGTGCGCGGTCGCGGCGAACTCGCGCGCGATCACGACGTCGGTCGGCAGAGGGATCTCGGCGCCGCGGGCGCGGGCCTTGTCGATGAGGCGCCGCGCCATGTCGAGCATGTCCGGCTCGTGCAGCGACTTGCCGATGCCGACACCCGTGGCCGCGAGGAAGGTGTTGGCGATGCCACCGCCGACGATCAGCTTGTCGACACGATCGAGCAGCGTCTCGAGCACCGTCAGCTTGGTCGAGACCTTGGAGCCGGCAACAATAGCCACCAGCGGCCGCGCCGGCTTCTCCAGCGCACGCTCCAGCGCCTCGAGCTCGCCGACCAGCAGCGGACCGGCACAGGCCACCGGCGCGAAGCGCGCGACGCCGTGCGTGCTCGCCTCGGCGCGGTGCGCCGTGCCGAAGGCATCCATGACGTAGACGTCGCAGAGCACCGCCATCTGCCGCGCAAGCTCTTCCTTGTCCTTCTTCTCGCCCTTGTTGAAACGCACGTTCTCGCAGAGCACGACCGAGCCCGGCGCGCAGTCGACACCGCCGAGCCAGTCGCGCACCAGCGGCACGGGCTTGCCGAGCAGCTCGGACAGCCGCGTCGCGACCGGCGCCAGCGAGAACTCCTCGGCGAACACGCCCTCCTCCGGGCGGCCGAGGTGCGACATCAGGAAGACCTTCGCGCCCTTTTCCATCGCCATCCGGATGGTCGGCAGCGAGGCGCGGATGCGCGCGTCGCTCGTGACCTTGCCGTCGGCTATGGGCACGTTCAGGTCTTCGCGGATCAGGACCCGCTTACCGCGCAGGTCCAGCTCCGCCATGCTCAGGACGTTCATGGGCGTGCCTCAGCGGGCCTTCGACCAGGCCACCGTGGTGTCGAGCATGCGGTTCGAGAAGCCCCACTCGTTGTCGTACCAGGAGCAGACCTTGACCAGGCTGCCGCCGACGACCTTGGTCATGGTGCCGTCGAACACCGAGGAGTGCGGATCGTGGTTGAAGTCGACCGACACCAGCGGCGCATCGGTATAGGCAAGGATGCCCTTCAGCGGGCCCGCGGCCGCCTCCTTCATCATCGCATTGATCTCTTCGACCGTGGTCGCGCGCTTCGGGGTGAAGGTCAGGTCGACCAGCGAGACGTTGATCGTCGGCACGCGCACCGCGAAGCCGTCGAACTTGCCCTTGAGCTGCGGCAGCACGAGGCCCACGGCTGCGGCGGCACCGGTCTTGGTCGGGATCATCGACTGCGTCGCCGAGCGGGCGCGGCGCAGGTCGGAGTGGTAGACGTCGGTCAGCACCTGGTCGTTGGTGTAGGCATGGATCGTGGTCATGAGGCCGCTGACGATGCCGACCTTGTCCTCGAGCACTTTCGCGACCGGCGCGAGGCAGTTCGTGGTGCAGGAGGCGTTGGAGATGACGGTGTGGCTGGCCTTCAGCGTGTCGTGGTTGACGCCGTAGACGATCGTGCCGTCGACGTCCTCGCCGCCGGGCGCCGAGATCACGACCTTCTTCGCGCCGCCCGCGAGGTGCGCACCCGCCTTGGCCTTGCCGGTGAAGAGCCCGGTGCACTCGAGCACGAACTCGACACCGAGCTGGCCCCAGGGCAGCTTGGCCGGATCGCGCTCGGCGAGCACGCGGATGCGGTCGCCGTTGACGACCATCGAGTCGCCGTCGACCTTGACCTCGCCCGGGAACTTGCCGTGGGCCGTGTCGTAGCGCGTCAGGTGGGCGTTGGTCTTGGCGTCGCCAAGGTCGTTGATCGCGACGATCTGGATCTCGTTGCCGCGACCCGATTCGTACAGCGCGCGCAGGATGTTGCGGCCGATGCGGCCATAGCCGTTGATGCCTACCTTGATCGCCATGTCCGATATACCCCTTTGTCGATGTGTTCTGGAAACTGCGAAGGGAGTCGCGAAGTGTGTCAGCTCGCGAGCAGGGCCTCGACGGCCTGGGTCACGTTGACGGCGGTCAGGCCGTACTCACGGAACAGGTCGGCGGCCTTGCCCGAGGCACCGAAGCGGTCGATGCCCAGCACGCGGCCGGTGGTGCCGACATAACGCCACCAGCACTGCGTCGCCCCGGCCTCGACGGCCAGCCGGCGGGTGACCGCGGCCGGCAGCACCGCTTCGCGCCAGACGGCATCCTGCGCCTCGAACACGTCGGTCGAGGGCATCGAGACGAGCCGCAGGCGCCGCCCGGCGTCGTTCAGGCCGCGCACCGCCTCGGCCGCAGGCGCGACCTCCGAACCGGTGGCGATGACGATGGCCTCGGGCGTGCCCTGGCAGTCGATGAGCACGTAGCCGCCGCGCGCGATCGCGAGCTCCCGCGTCGGGCTGCGCGGCTGCTGCGGCAGTGCCTGGCGGGTCAGCACCAGCGCCGTCGGGCCCTCCTCGCGCTCCAGCCCCGCGCGCCAGGCGGCCGCGGTCTCGACCGCGTCGCAGGGCCGCCACAGGCTGAAGTTCGGTATCGCGCGCAGGCTCGCGAGGTGCTCCACCGGCTGGTGGGGCGGGCCGTCCTCGCCGAGGCCGATGGAGTCGTGCGTGTAGACCAGCAGCAGCCGCTGGTGCATCAGCGCCGCGAGGCGTACCGCGTTGCGCGCATAGTCGGAGAACACGAGGAAGGTGCCCGCATACGGAATGAAGCCGCCGTGCAGCGCCAGGCCGTTCATGATCGCGGTCATCGCGAACTCGCGCACCCCGTAGTTCACGTAGTTGCCGGAGGCGTCGTCCGCAGTGATCGCGCGCGAGTCCTTGCGGAAGGTGTTCACCGAGCCGGTGAGGTCGGCCGAGCCGCCGACGAGCTCCGGCATGCCCGGACCGATCGCGTTCAGCACGAGCTGCGACGAGGCGCGCGTCGCCTGCGCCGCTTCGACCGCCGTGGCCGCGGCGGCCGCCTGCTCGCGCAAGCCGGGCCAGGCCGCCGGCAGCGTGCCCCGCATGCGCCGCTCGAACTCGGCGGCGAGCTCCGGATGTTCCTTGCGATAGCGGTTGAAGCGCCGCTTCCAGGCCTTTTCGGCGCGCGCACCGCGCTCGCGCTGATCCCATGCGGCACGGATCTCGTCGGGGATCACGAACGGCTCGTACGGCCAGCCGAGGCCCACGCGCGTCGCCGCGACTTCGTCGACGCCGAGCGCCTCGCCGTGCGTGGCCTTGGTGCCCTGCTTGTGGGGCGCGCCCCAGCCGATCGTGGTCTTGCAGCAGATCAGCGTGGGCTGCTTGCGGTTGGCCCTGGCGCGCTTCAGCGCCTTGGCGACTGCCTCGGCATCGTGGCCATCGACGTTCGGGATCACCTGCCAGCCATAGGCCGCGAAGCGCTTGGGCGTGTCGTCCTTCATCCAGCCCTCGACCTTGCCGTCGATCGAGATGCCGTTGTCGTCGTAGACGCAGATCAGCTTGCCGAGGCCGAGAGTGCCAGCGAGCGAGGCGGCCTCGTGGGAGATGCCTTCCATCATGCAGCCGTCGCCGAGGAACACCCAGGTGTGGTGGTCGACGATCTCGTGGCCGTCGCGGTTGAACTGCGCGGCCAGCATCTTTTCTGCGAGCGCCATGCCGACGCCGTTGGCGAAACCCTGGCCGAGCGGCCCCGTGGTCGTCTCGACGCCCATGTCCGGCTCGTGCTCCGGATGGCCCGCGGTGCGCGACCCGAACTGGCGGAAATTGCGCAGCTCGTCCATCGACACCGGGTAGCCGGTCAGGTGCAGCAGCGAATAGAGCAGCATCGAGGCGTGGCCGTTCGACAGCACGAAGCGGTCGCGGTCGACCCAGCGCGGGTTGGCCGGGTTGTGCTCGAGCAGGTCGCGCCACAGCACCTCGGCGATGTCGGCCATGCCCATCGGCGCACCCGGGTGGCCGGAGGCCGCTTTCTGGACCGCGTCCATCGACAGCGCTCGGATGGCATTGGCGAGATCGCGGCGGGACGGCATGGGCGGCACCGGGGGTCGAAAAGCGGGGGCGCATTGTCCTCCACGGGCCCCGGCCGTTCAACGGAATCCGTGACGGACACCGCGGCGCGCGATGGATGGCCCGGCCCCGCCGGGGCTATACTGCGTAGTCTTTTCCAGGGAGTTTTCCGCCGCATGTCGAGCAGCTACCTGTTCACCTCCGAGTCCGTGTCCGAAGGCCATCCGGACAAGGTCGCCGACCAGATTTCCGACGCCGTCCTCGATTCGATCCTCGCCCAGGACAAGCGCGCCCGCGTCGCCTGCGAGACGCTGGTCAAGACCGGTGTCGTCATCGTCGCCGGCGAGGTCACGACCTCGGCCTGGGTCGACGTCGAGGCGCTGGTGCGCAAGACCGTGCTCGACA
>JADLDF010000163.1 GCA_020846815.1 Gammaproteobacteria bacterium
CCCGCTGGAAATACTTCTGGCAGTCGGTCGGCGGCCTCGGCGCCGCGCTGCTGCTCTGGTACACGGCCAAGTCGCCGGCCGACACCACGTTCTACCTGCCGTTCTTCAAGTCGTTCGCGGTGCCGCTGGGCATCGTCGCCTTCCTGCTGCTGACCTATCTCATGATCGTCGGCATGAGCAACGCCGTGAATCTCACCGACGGCCTCGATGGCCTCGCGATCATGCCCGCGGTCATGGTCGCGGCCGCGCTCGGCGTGTTCGCCTATGCCTCCGGCAACGCAGTGTTCGCGCAGTACCTGGGCATCCCCGCGGTGCCGAATGCCGGCGAGCTGCTGATCTTCTGCGCGGCGCTCAGCGGTGCGGGCCTCGGCTTCCTCTGGTTCAATTCCTATCCGGCGCAGGTGTTCATGGGCGACATCGGCGCGCTGGCGCTCGGCGCGGCGCTCGGCGCGATCGCCGTGATCGTGCGCCAGGAGGTCGTCGTGCTGGTCATGGGCGGCATCTTCGTGCTGGAGACCGCCTCGGTGATCCTGCAGGTCGCCTCGTTCAGGCTCACCGGCAAGCGTATCTTCCGCATGGCGCCGATCCACCACCACTTCGAGCTCAAGGGCTGGGCCGAGCCCAAGGTGATCGTGCGCTTCTGGATCATCACCCTGTTTCTGGTCCTCGCGGGTCTCTCGACCCTGAAGCTGCGATGAACGCCGCTACGCCACAGGCCGGCACGGCCGTGATCGTCGGGCTCGGGCGCAGCGGCGTCTCGGCCGCGCGCCATCTCGTGCGCCGCGGCTGGCGCATCGCCGTGACCGACAGCCGCGCCGAGCCGCCGGGCGTCGCTGCATTGCGCGAGCTCGCGCCGCAGGCAACGCTGCGCGCCGGCGGTTTCGACGTCGCGCTGCTCGAAGGCGCCTCGCTAGTGGTCGCCTCGCCGGGCGTGTCGCTCGGCGAGCCCATTTTCGCGCGTGCCCGCGCGCTCGGGCTCGACCTGGTCGGCGACGTCGAGCTGTTCGGCCGCGCAACACGCGGCATCGCGACCGTGGGCATCACCGGCACCAACGGCAAGAGCACGGTCACGACCCTGGTCGGCCGCATGGCCGCGCGTGCCGGGCGCAAGGTGCGGGTCGGCGGCAATCTCGGACCCGCGGCGCTCGAGCTGCTCGAGGAGCCGGGCGAGGCCGATCTCTACGTGCTCGAGCTCTCGAGCTTCCAGCTCGAAGCGACGAGCTCGCTGGAGCTCGTCGCCGCCGCGGTGCTGAACGTGACCGCCGATCATCTCGACCGCCATGCCGACATGGCGGCCTATGCGGCCGCCAAGGCGCGCATTTTCGCGCGCTGCGGCACCGCGGTAGTCAATGCCGACGACGAGCGCGTCGCCGCGATGCCCGCGCCCGGCCAGACGGTCAAGCGCTTCACGCTGCGCGAGGGTGTCCCTGCCGACTATTCGATCGCGCTGCGCGCGGGCGAGGGCTGGCTGATGCGCGGTGCGCAGCCGCTGCTGCCGCTGGCGCAGATGAAGCTCGCGGGCCTGCACAATGCCGCCAATGCGCTGGCCTCGGTCGCGCTCGGCGAGGCCGCAGGGCTGCCGCTCGGCGCGATGCTCGAGGAGCTGCGTCAGTTCACCGGGCTGCGGCACCGTGCGCAGTTCGTCGCCGAGATCCGCGGCGTGCGCTACATCGACGATTCCAAGGGCACCAACGTCGGCGCGACGCTGGCTGCGGTCGCGGGGCTGCCGGGCACGCTGGTGCTGATTGCCGGCGGCGACGGCAAGGGCCAGGACTTCCGGCCTCTGGCCGCGGCGCTGCGCAGCCGGGTGCGGGTCGCGGTGCTGATCGGCCGCGATGCCGCGGCCATCGAGGCGGCGCTCGGCGACGCCTGCCCGGTGCGGCGCTGCGCGACGCTGGAAGCGGCAGTCGAGGCCGCGGCCGCCGCGGCCGAGCCCGGCGACACCGTGCTGCTGTCGCCGGCCTGCGCCAGCCTCGACATGTTCCGCGACTACATCCACCGCGGCGAAGCGTTCGCCGCGGCCGTCAGGAGGCTCGCCTCGTGAGCACCACCCCGCGCGCCGCCGGCCGCTCGGCCACGATCCGGCTCGACATGATGACCATCGCGCTGGTGCTGGCGATCGTGCTGATCGGCCTGGTCATGGTGACTTCGGCCTCGATCTCGATCGCGACCAAGGAGAGCGGCAACCCCTTCCTCTATCTCGAGCGCCAGCTGCTGCTGGCCGGGATCGGCATCGCCGCCGCGGCCGCGGTGTTCTGCGTGCGTACCGAAGTGCTGGAGAAGGCCGCCTGGCCGCTGCTGATCGGCGCGGCCGTGCTGCTGGTGCTGGTGCTGGTGCCAGGCATCGGCCATTCGGTCAACGGCAGCCGCCGCTGGCTGCGCCTGGTCGGCTTCAACTTCCAGGTCTCGGAGCTGGCCCGCGTCATGGTACTGGTGTTCGTTGCCAGCTACGCCGTGCGCCGCGAGCAGGAGCTGCGCGCGACCTTCGGCGGCCTGCTGAAGCCGCTCGGTCTGCTGTTCGTGTTCTTCGTGCTGCTGCTCG
Organism: Gammaproteobacteria bacterium; assembly: GCA_020846815.1. Next base: position 2,543 of record JADLDF010000163.1, read on the forward strand.
CGGAACCCGACTTCGGCGCCGCGGCCGTGCTGTTCGCGACCGGCTTCGGCGTGCTCTACCTCGCCGGCGCGCGCCTGCGCGACGTCGCGGTGCTCGCGGTCGCGGGCACCGCGCTGCTCGCCGTGATCGTCATGAGCGCGAGCTATCGCGTGCGCCGCCTGACGGCGTTCCTCGATCCCTGGGCCGACCCGTTCAACACCGGCTTCCAGCTCACCCAGAGTCTGATCGCGATCGGCCGCGGCGAGTGGCTCGGCGTCGGCCTCGGCGAGAGCGTGCAGAAGCTCTTCTACCTGCCCGAGGCGCACACCGACTTCCTGTTCGCGGTGCTCGCCGAGGAGTTCGGCCTGGTGGGCGTCGTGGTCGTGCTCGGCCTGTTCCTGGCGCTGGTCTGGCGCGCGTTCTGGATCGCGCGCCTCGCCGAGGCGGCGGGCCTGAAGTTCGCCTCCTATCTCGCCGCCGGCTTCGGCCTGTGGCTCGGCATCCAGGCGTTCATCAACATCGGCGTGAACATGGGCGTGCTGCCGACCAAGGGGCTGACGCTGCCGCTGATGAGCTACGGCCGCTCGAGCCTGATCGTGACGCTCGCCTGGGTCGGCATGCTGCTGCGCGTCTACCACGAGGCGGCCCAGGCGGCGCGCGGCCCGGTCGGCGCCGCGGCGCGCCGGCAGCTGGCGCCGCGACGCGGTGGCGAGGCGGCGGAGGCAGCGGCCTGATGCGCGGACCGGTCATCATCATGGCGGGCGGCACCGGCGGGCACGTGTTCCCGGCGCTGGCGCTCGCGCGCGCGCTGCAGGAGCGTTCGTACGAGGTCGTCTGGCTCGGCACGCAGCGCGGCATCGAGTCGCGGCTGGTGCCGGCCGCGGGCATCCCGGTCGAGTGGGTCTCGATCGGCGGCCTGCGCGGCAAGGGCGCCGCGACGCTGCTCACCGCGCCGTTCCGGCTGCTGCGCGCGCTGTGGGAGTCGCTGGCCGTCATGCGCCGCCGCCGGCCGCTCGTGGTCGTCGGCCTCGGCGGCTTCGTCAGCGGTCCGGGGGGGCTCGCGGCCTGGCTCGCGCGCCGCCCGCTGGTGATCCACGAGCAGAACGCCGTGGCCGGG
>JADLDF010000164.1 GCA_020846815.1 Gammaproteobacteria bacterium
GCGACCGTGATCCCGTATTTCGAACGCTTCATGGCACGCTTCCCGGACGTGCGCGCACTCGCCGACGCGCCGCTCGACGAGGTGCTGCATCTCTGGACGGGGCTCGGTTACTACGCCCGTGCCCGCAATCTGCACCGCGCGGCGCAGCAGGTCCGCGACCAGCACGGCGGCGAGTTCCCGCGCAGCTTCGACGCGGTCGCGGCGCTGCCGGGCATCGGTCGCTCCACGGCCGGCGCGATCCTCGCGCTGTCGAGCGATGCGCGCCACGCGATCCTCGACGGCAACGTCAGGCGCGTGCTGGCGCGCTGTTTCGGCGTCGAGGGCAGTCCGGCAGAGCGCGCCGTCGAGCAGCGTCTCTGGACGCTGGCCGAGGCCTGCACGCCGGACACGGGCGTCGCGACCTACACCCAGGCGATCATGGATCTCGGCGCGACGTTGTGCACGCGGCGGCGTCCGGCCTGCGCGCTCTGCCCGCTGGCCGTGCACTGCATCGCGCGGCGCGACGGACGGCAGCACGAGATCCCGGCGCCCAGGGCGCGACCTGCGGCCGCGGCACGGGCCCGCAAGGCGCGGCGCGCCTGGATGGTGGTCGCAATCGACGGCGACGGTGCGGTGTTCCTCGAACGCCGGCCGGAGCAGGGCATCTGGGGCGGCCTGTGGTGCCTGCCGGAGTTCGCCAGCGAAGCGGCGGCGCGCAGTTTCACGGATGAGCGACTGCGGCGGCCGCGGCTGCAGCCGCGCACGCTGAACCCGATGCACCACGCGTTCACGCACTTCGATCTCGAGATCCTGCCGGTGCTCGCCGAGTGCGACGGCCCGGCACGGGAGATCGTCATGGAGCCGGGTCTCACCCTCTGGTATAACCCGCGCCTGCCCGACACGAACCGGGCGCGCATCGGCCTGCCGGCCCCGGTCAAGGAACTCATCGAAACTCTCACGCAAGGGATGGAACCATGAACGCCGCCCCGCCCCGCATGGTCGACTGCGTGCTGCTCAAGCGGCGTGCGCCGGGACTCGACCGCCTGCCATACCCGGGCGAGCTCGGCCAGCGCATCTGGAAGCAGGTCTCGAAGGAGGCCTGGCAGCGCTGGGTCGCGCACCAGACCATGCTGATCAACGAATACCGTCTCGTGCCGATCGAGCCCAAGGCTCGCAAGTTCCTCGAAGGCGAGATGGAGAAGTTCTTCTTCGGCGCGGGCGCCAGCGCCATCGACAACTACGTCGAGCCGAAGTCGAAGTAGGCCGGTCCCGGGAGGAGCCCTCGGCAAGAGGGGATCGTGCAGGACCGCTCGGGTGCAACCGCCCGGCGGGCTCAGTTCGGAGAGATCAGGCGCTCGAGCTCGAGCCGGATGGTCCGGGCCAGCAGCCCGGCCGAGCCGTCGCCACGCCCGCTGCGCACGGTCTGCACGTGTGCCAGCAGGACCTCGTTGATCAGCGCCGTATAGCGCTCGCCCTTGCCGCCATCGGCGGCGAGCTTCTTGAAATACTGCACGATTTCGTCGTCGAGCTGCATCGCGACGCGACGCAGGCGTCTCGCCGTCGGGCGCGCGGACCCCGCGGCAGTCCTGCGATCCTGTTGCGAGCGTTCGGCCACGCTTCGACTATGGGCGCCGCCTCGGCGCGCCGCAACTGTTACCCGTTGGCGACAGAGTGACGCCGAAGGGTCGCAGGCGTAGGGTCCCGTCCGGGCGCACCCGTCTCCCCGCTTGGATGCTGCTGGGTCAACGCTCACCGAACAGGGGATTCGGGTGCGCTCCTCGGCCTGACTTCCGCTTCCACCAGCCAGTGCCAGACGCCGTGCGGCGCGACCGCCACGGCGCTGCGACCGCGGCCGAGTGCCGCGCTGTCGGCTGCTGCCGGCGGCACCCGGATTTCCACGCCGTGCGACGCACAGCGCTCGAGCAGCGCATCGAGCCCGCCGACGTCGAGCCGCACGCCGACCAGGCCACGATGCGGCGGCCGGGCGCGTTCGCGCAGCGAGGCGAACGAACCGGGCGGCAGGCCGTAGTGGATGATGCCGAGCATCACGTCCTCGACGATGCGGCCGTAGTTGTTGGCGCGGATCCGCGTGGTCTGCGAGGTGCCGACCATTTTCGAGAACGAGTCGCTCTCGAACTCGTAGCGCAGCCCCATCGGCACGCCGAGCGCATCTTCGTAGAAGGCGCGCACCGGTTCGAAATCGCTGACCGGCGCCGAGGTGCTCTGCATCTCGCTGAACAGCCGGTCGGTCACGCCGACGAACTGGTCCATCGGCCGGTTCAGCGGCTCGATCGCCGCGACCATGACACCGTCGGGGCCGCGCAGGTGCGCCTCGACGAAACGGCCACCGTCGGGCAGGTCGACGTCCGCGCCTTCGCTGACGAACTCGAAGCCGGCCCCCTTGAGTCTCGCGACCGCCGCGGGCCGGTCCGCGGTGAAGAAGTCGATCATCTTCATCGCGTCGCAGGCATAGCCGACGCCGCCGACGCGGATCACGGTCGCATCGGGCGGGTCGAGCTCGACCACCCAGGCACCGATACGCGTGCCCGGAGTTTCGTACAGCACCGCTCGCGCGCTGCGCCCGGCGAGACCGAACAGTGCAGCGACCTGGGCTTCGGACAGCGCCTCCTCGGCCACGACCTCGTGTCCGAGCGCGTCGACGAACAGCCGCCGCTGGCGCGCAGCTTCCGTCGTCACGATCACCGGGCCGCGGATCGCGGTCACCCGTCCCGTCGCCGCCGATTCCATGGCTCGCCCCTTCATCGCCGCATCCGCAGCGAGTATGCGGTCGCGGAGGACGCCTCCACCAGCCGCAAAAACGCCAGTTCGATCAGACACTTGTGTTGCGGCGCGCTTGACGGCTCCGGCGCTGCCCGGTCTAATACGCGGCCCACGAGAATCCCGGCCCCGCACGGCGCCGGACCTGCCCTGGCCGGGTAGCTCAGTTGGTAGAGCAGCGGAC
>JADLDF010000165.1 GCA_020846815.1 Gammaproteobacteria bacterium
CACATGGTCGCGCACCAGTTGAAGACCTTCACGCCCGTCGGCACGGCGATCAGCATCGTCGAGAGCATGACGAACAGCTGGCCGGCGAGCGGCATGCCGACCGTGAACATGTGGTGCGCCCAGACGATGAACGACAGGAACGCGATCGAGGCCGAGGCGTACACCATGGTCTCGTAGCCGAACAGCGGCTTGCGGGAGAAGGTCGGGATGATCTCCGAGACGATGCCGAAGGCCGGCAGGATCAGGATGTAGACCTCGGGATGGCCGAAGAACCAGAAGATGTGCTGGAACATCACCGGGTCGCCGCCACCGGCCGCGCTGAAGAAGCTGGTGCCGAAGAAGTGGTCGGTCAGCAGCATGGTCACGGCGCCGGCGAGCACCGGCATGACGGCGATCAGCAGGTAGGCGGTGATCAGCCAGGTCCAGCAGAAGAGGGGCATGTTCAGCAGGCCCATGCCGGGAGCGCGCATGTTCATGATCGTGACGATCACGTTGATCGCGCCGAGGATCGAGGAGGCGCCCATGAGGTGGATCGCGAAGATCATCAGCGGGAAGCCGTCGCCCATCTGCAGCACCAGCGGCGGATAGAGCGTCCAGCCGCCCGCGGGCGCGCCGCCGGGGACGAAGAACGTCAGCGCGAGCAGACAGAACGCGAACGGCAGGATCCAGAAGCTGAAGTTGTTGAGGCGCGGCAGCGCCATGTCGGGCGCGCCGACCTGCATCGGGATCATCCAGTTCGCGAGGCCGGTCCACGCCGGCATCACGCCGCCGAAGATCATCAGCAGCGCGTGCACGGTCGTCATCGAGTTGAAGAACTGCGGGTCGACGAACTGCAGGCCGGGCTGGAACAGCTCGGCGCGGATCACCAGCGCCATCGCGCCGCCAGCGAAGAACATGATGAGCGCGAACACCAGGTACATCGTGCCGATGTCCTTGTGGTTGGTCGCGAACAGCCAGCGCTTCAGGCCGTGCGGCTTGTGATCGTGGTGGTCGTGGGCGTGATCGGCGTGGGTCGTGGTGGCCATGGTCGTTCTGCTCTCGATGAATGCGGGGCGGAGGATCGCTGCGGCGCGCGCCGTGCTCAGCCGCGTGCCGCGACCGGTGTCACGGCGGCGCTCGCCACCGGTTTCGCGGCCGGGGCCGGCAGTGCGGCAGTGGCAGCAGCGGACGGCGCTGCCGGCACGGCGGCCTGCGCCTCGGCAGCCGGCACGGGAGCATCCTCGGCCGGCGGCTGTGCGGCGGCCTTCCGCTGCGCGACCCAGGCCTTGTAGTCCTCCTTGCTCAGGACCTCGACCACCACCGGCATGAAGCCGTGGTCGCGCCCGCAGAGTTCCGCGCACTGGCCGCGGTAGGTGCCGGGCTTGTCGGCGTCGACCTTGAACCACAACTCGTTGACGAAGCCCGGGATCGCGTCCTTCTTCATGCCGAAGTCCGGCACCCACCAGGCGTGGATCACGTCCTGCGCGGTCAGCAGCAGGCGGACCTTGGTGTCGACCGGAACGACCAGTGGGTTGTCCACGTTCAGCAGGTATTCCGGCACGGACTGCGGATCGAGCCCGGAGCCGAGCTGGCGGATGTCGTCGTGGCCGCGATCGAGCACCGAGAAGAACGAAATGCCCTCGTCGAGGTACTCGTACTGCCAGCGCCACTGGTAGCCGGTGACCTTGATCGTGAGCTCGGTGTTGCGCATGTCCTCGATCTGGATCAGCGCGCGGGCGGCGGGAACCGCCATCACGACGAGGATCAGCACCGGGATCACGGTCCAGACGATCTCGACGCGCGTGCTGTGCGTGATCGAGGTGTCGGGCACCGCGCCGGCCGACTTACGGAATTTGACCAGCGCGTAGATCATCACGCCGAATACGGCTATGCCGATCGCCACGCACCACCAGAAGATGGTCATGTGCAGCGAGTAGATGATCTTCGACAGCTCCGTGACTCCTTCGGGCATGTTGAGGAGATTCCAGGCGGCGTCGGCCCGCGGTGCGCCTGCGAGAGCGACCACGGCGAAGGCGAGTGCGGCGGAAAGAGTCTTTCGGGCGGTGCTGATCATTGCGTTTGGACCTTGGGGCAAGAACCCGGGCACCCTGTGGCGCGGACGGGACGTTGTCGTTATCGATTCGTGGGAAGACGTGTCGTGGAATCCGGCAGCGGCGGCGATTCGTCGATGCGCCCGATCAGGCGCCTGAGCCGCTTCGCGAGACCTGTCCTCTCCTGCTCGTTCAGAAAACTGCCGACCTCGCAGCGCCGGCCCTGGGACTCGATCGTGAGCCGGCTCGGATGCAGGGGCGACTGGCCGGCGCGGATTCTAACTTGCGCCCAGTGGCGCGGAAACACGACCCGCCCCCGGCGTTCCGGCAGGCAGTCCTCGATCTCCACCGAGTCTTCGGTGACGGTGATCGTCTGCCGGTGATGACGTCGCTGCATGCTCACTTTCAGCGCCCAGCCGAGCAGCGCCATCTCGAGGCCGGCAAATGCCAGCACCGGCCAGTAACCCTGGAGTGCGACGAAGCCCGCCAGCGAGAACGACGTGATGCAGAGGCTGGCGAAGAACACCCAGGCACCACGAATCGTCAGCGAGCAATTCGGAGATATCTCTATGCGATCGGCCGTGGTCGTGACCATGAGCGCCGCCAGCCTGTAAAACCCAATTATCTTCTCGGTGTTTTTTTGACGCAAGTCAATAACTTAGACTTGAAGTCGTGCGCCTAAAGTTGTAGCAGGCGCCGCGAGGTGGACGTAAAGGCATCCTGGAGCGCATCCGACGGCCGTTGGCGGGGCGCCGACCAGGGCATCAGGGCGAGGGGTTCTCCGATGGCGCGGGTCAGCCAGGCGACGTTCTCGGTGGTGCGTGCCATCGCCGGATCGACCTGGTTGCCGATCCAGCCCGCGAAGCGCAAGCCGTCGGCGCGGATCGCGGCGTGCGCGAGCTGCGCGTGGTTCAGGCAACCGAGTCGCAGCCCGACCACCAGCAGCACCGGCAGGCCCAGCGCCCGTGCGACATCGGCCATGGTTTCCTGCTCGCCTATCGGCGCACGCCAGCCGCCGGCACCCTCGACGAGCAGCCAGTCGACGTCCGTCGCGAGGCGCGCGGCCGCGTCGCGCAGCCTCGCCACTTCGATCTTCACTCCGGCCGTGGCGGCCGCAATGTGCGGCGACACCGGCTCCGGCAGGCAGTAGGGATTCACGTCCGCGTAGGGCGCCGTCACGCCCGCTGCGGCCATGAGCGCGAGGGCATCTTCGTTGCGCCAACCGGCCGGCGTCGGCTCGGCACCGGCGGCGACCGGCTTCATGACCGCGACGCGCCGGCCGTCGCGCGCTGCGGCAGCGACCAGGCCGGCGCCGACGAAGGTCTTGCCGACGCCGGTGTCGGTGCCGGCGACGAATACGCCGCGCACTGCAAGGGGCGGCGCGTCATCGACCGTCGTCGTGGTGCCTCGTGTGGCAGTGCCTGCCGCGCCCTGCGCAGTACAGCGCGGCCACGGGCTCATGGCACGCGCTCCGATCCCTGTGGCCGCCGGCCGATCCGCGCGACATCGATGGTGACTTCGCGTGGTGCCATGCCGTCCGCGAGGCGCAGTGCCGGCCGAGTGTCGCGGAAGCTGGTCGCGTAGATCACTTCCCAGGTCGCGGTCACGCGCCCGTCGCTGCGCGCGTGGTGTGCGCGATAAGCGGTCTGCATCGCTTCGAGGCGGCGGCGTCCGGTGAGCCCGCGCGGGCGCCCGGCGAGCGCGTTGCGCGCGCCGATCTGCTGCAGCTCGCGCATCAGCGCCAGCGGGTCGGCGTAGTCGAGCAGGTGCCGGTCGACGTCGAGCACCGGCTCGAGGAAGCCGGCGCGCGTCAGCGCGGCACCGAGGTCGTGCATGTCGATGAACGGGTTGACGTGCGCGACGTTGTCGGCCGCGGCCCAGGCCTCGCGCAGCTCGCGCAGCGTGCCCGGGCCGAAGGTGCTGAAGCTCAGCAGCGCGCCGGGCGCGAGCACGCGGTGCAGCTCGCGCAGCGCGGCGTCGAGATCGTCGCTCCACTGCAGCATCAGGTTGCTGAACGCGAGCTGCGCACGGCCGTCGGCGAGCGGCAGGCGGTGCACGTCGGCGCAGACGCGCTCGAAGCGCCGGCCGAAGCGACCGCGGCTGAGCCGTGCGCGCAGCCCGAGACGCTCGCCCGCCTGCACCAGCATGCCGTGGGCGAGATCGAGCGCGACCACGGTCGCAGCGGGAAAACGGCGCGCGAGCCCGGCGCTGCTCGCGCCGGTGCCGGCGCCGGCATCGAGCACGACGCGCGGCGTGAGCGCGAAGTGATCGAGCCGGCCGAGCAGCTCGGCGCGCACCTCGGCCTGCAGCCGCGCCGCCGCGTCGTAGCGCGGGCCGGCGCGGCCGAAGGCGCGCGCCACGGCGCGGCGATCGAGCTGGAACTGCCCGTCGGCGTGGTCGCTCATCGGCGAGGCTCCGGCTGCCGGCTTTGCTGCCGCTGCTGTTGCTGCGACGGCAGCGGCAGTGTGTGGGTGGCGAACGCGCGCAGCAGCGCGCCGAATTCCGCCTCGTGGGTCAGGAAGGGCGCATGGCCGCAGCGCGCGAGCTCGTGGTGCTCTGCATGCGGCAGCGCCGCGGCGAGCGCGAGCGCCGCGGCGGGCGGTGTGACGCGATCGTACTGCCCGCCGATGACCAGCGCTGGCTGGTGGATCGCGGGTAGCAGGATGCGCAGGTCTGAACTGCGCAGCACCTCGAGCGAGCGCGCCAGCACCGCGGCCGGGGCCGCGCCGTGCGCCAGCAGCGCGGCCTGCAGCGCAGCGAGCGCCGCGGCGGCGTCGCGGCTGCCGCGCACCTGCAGCTCGAGGAAGTCGTGCACCGTCCTGCGGTAGTCGCTGCCGAGATGGTTCGCGAAGTGCTCGAGCAGCGCGGGCGCGATGCCTTGCGGCCAGCCTTCGCCGGCCACGAAACGCGGCGTCGTCGAGACCAGTGCCAGCGCCGCGACGCGCTCGGGCGCGCTGCGCGCGAGCTGCAGTGCGAGCTGGCCGCCGAGCGACCAGCCGAGCACCAGCGAGCCCGGCGGGATCTGCGGAGTCGCGAGCGCGGCCAGCCGCTCGAGCGTCCAGCCCGCGCGCGCCAGCGACTCGGGCTCGACGCTGCGGCCGTGGCCGGGCAGGTCGAGCGCGACCACCGTGAAGTCGGATTCGAGCGCGGCGGCGAGCGCGTCGAACACGCGCAGGTTCAGCGCCCAGCCGTGCAGCAGCACGATGCTGCGTGCACCGCAGCCGCGGCGCTCGATATGCAGTCCTGCCTCGGTCGACAGGCCAGTCGGTGCACCGGTCGATAGATCAGTCGATGGGCAGGCCGATGGGCCGGTCGATCGGCGAGCCGGCGGGCTGATCGATAGGCCGGTAGATGAGTCGATCGGCGAGCCGACCGGCGCGCCGGACGATGGCGCGGGATCTTCGCGCCGTGGCGGTGTGCTCATCACGGCCGCGCCTCGCAGGCCGCGTCGCGTGCCGCGGCGAGCGCGTCGACCAGCGCGTCGACGTCAGTGTCGCGGTGGGTCGCGCACAGCGTCACGCGCAGCCGCGCGGTGCCGGTCGGCACGGTCGGTGGCCGGATCGCACCGACCCAGAAACCTGCGTCGCGCAGCCGCGCGCTCGCTGCGAGCGCCGCCGCGGAGTCGCCGAACATCACCGGCTGGATCGGCGTCTGCGAGTCGAGCAGCGGCAGGCCGCGCGAGCGTGCGGCCGCGCGGAAGCGCTGCACCAACGCCAGCAGCCGGTCGCGCCGCCAGGTCTCGCCCTGGATCAGCCGCAGCGCCGCGCGCGTCGCGGCGGCGACCGGCTGCGGCAGCGCCGTCGTATAGATGTAGGTGCGCGCGCGCTGCACCAGCCAGTCGATGAGCTCGGCGCTGCCGGCGACGAAGGCGCCGAAGCTGCCGAAGGCCTTGCCGAGCGTGCCGACCAGCACCGGCACGTCGTCGGCGCCGAGCCCGAAGTGCTCGAGGCTGCCGCGGCCGCCCGCACCGAGCACACCGAGCCCGTGCGCGTCGTCCACGACCAGCCAGGCGCCGTACGCGCGCGCCGCTGCGGCGAGCGCCGGCAGCGGCGCGAGATCACCGTCCATGCTGAACACGCCGTCGGTCAGCAGCACGGCGCCCGCGTCCGGCGCGGCTGCGGCATGTGCCGCGAGCGCGCGTCGCGCCGTGTCCGCGTCGCCGTGCGGATAGCGCAGCTGACGCCGCGAGCGCGCGAGCAGGGCCGCATCGAGCAGCGAGGCATGGTTCAGGCGATCGCCGAGCACCAGGTCGTCGCGGTCGGCGAGCGCGACCGCGACGCCGAGATTCGCCATGTAGCCCGTGGAGAACAGCAGCGCACGTTCGCGGCCGGTGAATTCGGCGAGCTCGTGCTCCAGCACCTCGTGCTCCGGACCGTGACCGCTGACCAGGTGCGAGGCGCCCGCGCCGGCGCCCTGCGTGTGCGCGCACTGCGCCATGGCCGCGGCGAGCGCGGGATGCGTCGCGAGACCGAGGTAATCGTTGCTGCAGAAATTGAGCACGCGCCGGCCGTCGATCGCCAGCACCGGCGGCGCTCGATCGCGCGCTTCCGCATCCAGCAGCGGTGAAGCCCGCGTGCGCCCCTCTGCGTGCACCGGCGGCGCAGCCGCGGCGCGCTGCGCTGCGTCGGCAGCACTCGCTTCGCTCCGGCTGCCCGTCGAGTCCACGCCGACGCCGACGTCGGTGGCGGTGTCGATGCGAGTATCGCCGAGCACCGGCGTGGCGACGACGCGCCGGCGGCGCAGCCGTCGATCGTCGAGTTCGCGCAGCGCCGCCGTCAGGGCTTCAGGTGCGCGCCGCACCGGCGTCTTGCCCACGGCAGGCGCAGCCCGCGCCGGATCCACAGCCCGACCCGGCATCGCGCCGATGACCTTCGTGGCTCGCCGGATCATGACCAGAGTAACCGTGGCCGGAGTGATCGCGGCCAGCGTGCTCGTAGCCAGAGGAATGGTGGCCAGCATGATCGTGGCCGCAATCACCGCCCGCCCCGTCGTCGCGCTCGAGCACCACGTCCAGGCCGTTGATGCCGAGACGGCGCAGCAGCGCGCGGTCGCGCTCGACGTCCGGATTGCCCGTGGTGAGCAGCTTCTCGCCGTAGAAGATCGAGTTCGCGCCGGCGAGGAAGGCGAGCGCCTGCAGCTCGTCGGACATCTGCTCGCGGCCGGCCGAGAGCCGCACCGTCGAGGCGGGCATGGTCAGCCGTGCGACCGCGATGGTGCGCACGAAGTCGAAGGGGTCGACCCTGGCGGCGTCGGCCAGGGGCGTGCCCGGCACCGCGACCAGCTGGTTGATCGGCACGCTCTCCGGATGCTGCGGCAGGTTCGCCAGCGTCTGCAGCATGCGCGCGCGGTCGCGCACCGTCTCGCCCATGCCGACGATGCCGCCGCAGCAGGTCTTCAGGCCCGCGTCGCGCACCGCTTCGAGCGTGTCGAGCCGGTCCTGGAAATCGCGGGTCGTGATGATCTTGTCGTAGAACTCCGGCGAGGTGTCGATGTTGTGGTTGTAGTAGTCGAGGCCGGCTTCCTTGAGCTGCCGGGCCTGCACCGGCGTCAGCATGCCGAGGGTCGCGCAGGACTCCATGCCGAGCGCGCGCACCTCGCGGATCATCGCCGCGACGATCTCGATGTCG
>JADLDF010000166.1 GCA_020846815.1 Gammaproteobacteria bacterium
CTCATGCGACTGGTATCTCCCGAATGGACATCCTGATCAGCGAAGTCGGGCCGCGCGACGGCCTGCAGAGCATCAAGAACATCATGCCGCTCGCGGCCAAGAAGGCGTGGATCGACGCCGAGGCCGCCGCCGGCGTCACCGAGATCGAGGTCGGCAGCTTCGTGCCGGCGAAGCTGCTGCCGCAGCTCGCGGACACGGCGGACGTCGTGCGGCATGCACGCGGCATCGCGGGGCTCACGGTCGCGGTGCTGGTGCCCAATCTCAAGGGCGCGGAGGCCGCGGTCGAGGCGGGTGCCCACAAGATCACGATCCCGCTGTCGGCCTCGGAAACGCACAGCCTCAAGAACGTGCGCCGCACGCATGCGCAGATGCTCGAGGAGACGCGCGGCATCGTCGCGCTGCTGCGCAGCCTGCCCCGGGAGCGCCGTCCGAAGTTCGAGGGTGGGCTCTCCACGGCCTTCGGCTGCACGCTCGAGGGCGACGTGCCGGCCGACCGCGTCGTGAAGCTCGCCGAGCAGCTCATGGAAGCGGGCTGCGACGAGGTCGGGCTGTCAGACACGACCGGCTATGCGAATCCCGCCCAGGTGAAGATGCTGGTCAAACGCGTGCGCGCGGCCGTCGGCGAGCACGCGCTTTCGGGACTGCACCTGCACAACACCCGCGGGCTCGGTCTCGCGAACGTGCTCGCCGGCCTCGAGGTCGGCATCACGACCTTCGATTCCTCGCTCGGCGGCCTCGGCGGCTGTCCGTTCGCACCGGGTGCCTCCGGCAACATCGTCACCGAGGACCTGGTGTTCATGCTCGAGGCCATGGGCCTGCGCACCGGCATCGACATCGAGAAGCTGCTGAAGGTGCGCGACATCCTGCGCGCCGCGCTGCCGGACGACGAGCTGTACGGATTCACGCCGGACGCGGGACTGCCGCTCGGCTTCAAGCCGGCGCCGGTCGCCGGTCCCAGGGCGCAGGTGGCCTGACTCATGACGCAGAACGCGAATCCAGACCTGCCGCTTGCCGGCATCCAGATCGTCGAGTTCACCCACATGGTCATGGGGCCGGCGGTCGGTGCCATCCTGGTCGAGCTCGGTGCCGACGTCGTGCGCGTCGAGCCGGTCGGCGGCGACTCGACGCGCGAGCTGCGCGGCTCGGGCGCCGGCTACTTCCCGATGTACAACCGCAGCAAGAAGAGCATCTGCATAGACCTCAAGAACCCGCAGGGTCTCGAGGTCGCGAAGGCGCTCTGCAGCCGTGCCGACGTGGTCGTCGAGAACTTCCGCAGCGGCACCATGGACAAGCTCGGACTGGGCTATGCGGCGTTGTCGGCTGCGAATCCGCGCCTGATCTACTGCTCCGAAAAGGGCTTCCTGTCGGGTCCCTACGAGCATCGTGCGGCGCTCGACGAAGTCACGCAGATGATGGGCGGTCTCGCCTACATGACCGGTCCGCCGGGCCGGCCGCTGCGCGCCGGGACTTCGGTCATCGACGTCACCGGCGGCATGTTCGGCGCGATCGCGATCCTCGCTGCCATCGAGCAGCGCCACCGCACCGGCCGTGGCCAGAAGGTCAGCAGTGCGCTGTTCGAGACCACGGTCTATCTGGTCGGCCAGCACATGGCCCAGATGGCCGTGACCGGGCAGGCGGCCAAGCCCATGCCGGTGCGCATCTCGGCCTGGGCGATCTACGACGTGTTCGAGACCGCGGACGGCGAGCAGGTGTTCGTCGGCATCGTCTCGGACGGCCTGTGGCAGAAGTTCTGCGAGTCGTTCGAGCAGCGGGAGCTCGGTGCCGATCCGAACTACAAGACCAATGCGCAGCGCGTCGCCGCGCGCGAGGTGCTGCTGCCGAAGGTGCGCGAGCTGTTCAAGACCTTCAAGAAGGCCGAGCTGGTTGCGCGCCTCGAGCGCACCGGGCTGCCGTTCGCGCCCATCGGCAAGCCGGAGGACATGTTCGACGATCCGCATCTCGCGGCCAGCGGCGGCCTGGGCGAGGTCACGCTGCCGGACGGCCGGACTTCGAAGCTGCCGATCTTGCCGATCGAGATGGACGGGCGCCGGCCGACCGCGGGCGGCCATCTGGCGAAGATCGGCGAGCACAGCGCCGAGGTGCTGCGCTCGCTCGGCTACGAGCCGGCACGCATCGACGCGCTGCTGCGCGACAAAGTGGTAGCCTGAGACTATGGCCGTCCTCGACCCGCTCGATCTCTACGCCACCGATGCGCTGCTGGCTGCGGAAGAGACCCAGGTGCGCGACACGGTCGCGCGCTTCGTCGACCAGCAGGTGCTGCCGGTGATCCAGAAGCATTTCGAGGATCATAGCTTCCCGCGCGAGCTGATCGCGGGGCTCGCCGATATCGGCGCCCTCGGCGCGACGCTGGACGACTACGGCTGCGCCGGCATGAACGCGATCGGCTACGGCCTGCTGTGCCGCGAGCTCGAGCGGGGCGACTCCGCGATCCGCAGCTTCGTCTCGGTGCAGTCCTCGCTCTGCATGTTCCCGATCCACGCCTACGGCAGCGCGGAGCAGAAAGCGTGCTGGCTACCGGCGATGGCGCGGGGCGAGAAGATCGGCTGCTTCGGGCTCACCGAGCCGCAGGGCGGCTCGGATCCGGGCAACATGCAGACCCGGGCGCGTCGCGCCGGCGGCGACTGGGTCATCAATGGCGCCAAGACCTGGATCACGAATGCGCCGATCGCCGACGTCGCGGTCGTCTGGGCTTCGACCGAGGAGGGCGTGCGCGGCTTCCTGGTCGAGCGCGGCATGCGCGGCTTCGAGACCCGCAAGCTCGAGCCGAAGTTCAGCCTGCGCGCCTCGGCCACCGGCCAGCTCTTTTTCGACGACCTGCGGGTGCCGGCTGAAAACATGCTCCCGGGCAGCGTCGCCGGGATCAAGGCGCCGCTGTCGTGCCTGACCCAGGCGCGCTACGGCATCACCTGGGGCGTCATCGGCGCGGCCCAGGCCTGTCTCGCCGAAGCGCTCGAATACGCGCGCACGCGCAAGCTATTCGGCCGGCCGCTGGCCGCCAACCAGGCCGTGCAGGTGCGGCTCGCGGAGATGGCGCGGCGCATCACGACTTCGCAGCTGTTGTCCATGCAGCTCGGGCGGCTCAAGGACCAGGGCCGCATGCAGCCGGCCCAGGTGTCGCTCGCCAAGTGGCACAACTGCCGCGCGGCGATCGAGGTCGCGCGCGATGCGCGCGACCTGCTCGGCGGCGCCGGCATCATGGCCGACCACGTGCCGATCCGCCATGCGCTGAATCTGGAAAGCGTGATCACCTACGAAGGCACCGAGACGATCCACCAGCTCGCGATCGGGCGCGAGCTGACCGGCATCAACGCGTTCTGAGCGGGAGTCTGCGGGTCGGCTGCGCCCGCGTGTGAGGGGGCGCGGTGCCGGTGCGCTGCCGGCGAGGTCGCTGCCGATACCGTCCGGACCGCAAGCTACGCTCCCGACTGAGACTTCCTGAAATCGGCCCGCGTCCTGATCTGCTTCCCCTCGTCATCGAAGTTCCCGGTGGTAAGCCAGGCGCAGAACGCTGCCACGAGCGCAGGCCACTCGGTGTCGATGATCGAGTACCACGCGGTATCGCGGGAACGGTCCTTGTAGACCACCGCCTGACGGAAGATTCCCTCGAAGGTGAACCCGAGCCGATCGGCGCTCCTGCGCGAGGGCGCGTTGAGGCTGTCGCACTTCCATTCATACCGGCGATAGCGGAGCTCCCCGAAGACTACACCCGCTGACGTCGCTTCCGCGTGGCACGGAAGCCGGGCAACGCCAGTTCGCGGCAAGCGCAACCCAGCGTATCCAGGGAAAGCCCGGCGGCAAGACCTGGCGATGAATGGTTGCCAGTGGTGCCTGAGGCGTTGCGCTCACCTCCATGCGCATTTGTCGCGAAGGGACCGTAGACATTCGACAATATAAGTATACAATGCATTCTTTGGAGTTTCCGATGGGATAGGCAGCCACCGCGGCCAGCCTCCCGGTTTCCCGAAGCGCACAAGCAACTCGGACGATCAGGCGACCAACGGAAAAGGAGGGGATCATGAAAGTACCGAGCATGACAATTCATGCATTGTGCATTTGTGCGGCTGTAGGCCTGTCTACGGCGGCGCTGGCCCAGTCGAGCCCGCCTGCGAACGATCAGGCAGCCGCGGCAGCTCAGGGGTCAGGCGACGGCGGCAGCTACCTGGAGGAAGTCATGGTGACCGCACGCAAGCGCAACGAATCCATCCTCAAGGTACCCGTCGTCGTGACCGCGATCGCAGACACCCAACTCGAGCAATTCGCGATTCACGACCTGTTCACGGTGGCGACGCGCGTGCCCGGCCTTCTGGTCGGTACATCCCTGGCCGCGAATGGTCTGCAGGTATCGATGCGCGGCATCGGCACGACGGCTAACAACGCGACTGTAGACAACTCGATCTCGCTGAACATTGATGGTCTGCAGCTTAGCCAGGGTCTGTCGTATGGCATCGGCATGTTCGACGTCGCGCAGGTCGAGGTGCTGAAGGGGCCACAGGCGCTCTTCTATGGCAAGAACAGTCCGGCGGGCGTGATCTCACTGCGCAGCGCCGATCCGACGGACAAGTTGGAGCTGACAGGCCGCGTTGGCTATGAAGCCGAGGCTCACGAGAAGACGGGCGAATTCGTGATCTCCGGCGCCGCGTCTCGTTCAGTCAAGTTGCGCTTGGCGGCCAAGTACTCGGACCAGGATGGTTTCTTCCGCAACAGCGCCGTTGCCATCGCCAACAGGGGTGCCATCGATCCGACCGATCGACATGTAAATGGTGGAACTGATCTGATGCTGCGCGGCACGGCCTTGTTCGATCCCGCCGACTGGTACTCGGCTCGGCTCAAGGCTTCGTACGAAAACTCAGATGTGGACACGGCATGGCCCGCACTTCAGGCCTCGTATTGCCCAGAGGGGACTGGTGCAGTGGCGCCGGTAAACATCCAGTTCATGAATTCTGACTGCACGCTCGATCGCTACGTCAACGCGACCTGGCCGAGCCCGACGGTGTTCACGAACCTGCGCAATGGTGGCAGGCCCTTCAACAAGACGAAGCAGGGGCTCTATTCACTGGAGCAGGTCTTCAAGCTGGGCCGTGGATTCTCGCTGAACTCCCTGACCGGTCTCTATGACCTGAAGCAGGAGTACCTGTTCCTCGCTGGCTTCTCGGCAGTGGTTCCGCTCATTTCGGACAGCGACTTCCTTACTCACCAGGTGACTCAGGAGCTGCGCCTGACATCGGACTTCAACACTCCGGTCAACTTCATGCTGGGTGCCTATTATCAGGACGCCGATCAGCAGACTCACGTTCGGCTGTACGGGAATACGGCCGTTGGCCTGCCCGCAACCTCACAGTTGAACGATCACCGGATCGACATTGAATCGCTGTCCTTCTTCGGCCAGATCACCTGGAAGATCAACGCCCAGCTCGAATTCGCACCGGGAGCTCGCTGGACGCACGAGACCCGTGTCCACCATCAGTGGAACTACCTGGTTTCGAATGGGCCCGTGGGTCAGTCCGTGTTGCTGGACCCGCGCGTCTCATCCTCCAACATCTCGCCAGAGGCGACGCTGACGTACACGCCGACCGACGATCTGACGTTGTTTGGTTCCTACAAGACCGGCTTCAAGTCGGGCTCCTTCAATGCAACGATTTTCTCCAACACGACGACACCGGCTTCCTTTGCCGATGAGAAGGTCAGAGGTGGCGAAGTTGGACTGAAAGGCCGCTTCCTCGATCGTCGCCTGAGTTTCAACGCCGCGATCTATGACTATCGGTATTCGGACCTGCAGGTGGGCGCGGGCGAAATCCGCGGTTCGGTGATCATCAACCGTACACTCAATGCGGCAGAGGCTAACGTCCGTGGAATCGATCTCGATGTCACCTATGCTCCGCAATCGGTGCCACAGATGCGAGTGCAGGCGGCATTGAACTACAACCATGCTCGCTACGGCTCATTCCCCAATGCGCCCTGCGGCAACGGCCAGACCATCGGCCAGGGTTGCAACCAGCTCCAGAATCCGGCGACTCTGCGCTATTCCGCGCAGGATCTGGCAGGCCGGGAGCTGGTCCGCGCACCCACGTGGATGGGAACACTCGGCGTGGACCATGAACAGCCGATCGGAGATTCGTTGGCGCTGCATCTCGGTGCGTTCGCCACGTACTCATCGGAGTACTCGCAGAACCTGACCGACCTGCCTGGCTTCGTCCAGCCCGCGTATACGAAGCTCGATGCCTCGGTTGCACTCCGGCGGAAGGACGACAAATGGGATGTCTCTCTGATTGGCACCAACCTCGCCAACAAGATCACGTCGGGCAATTGCTTCAATTCAAATCTGCAAAACGGCAGTTTCTTTGGCGGCCAGATACAGGGCGCGGCGCAGCCGGGCGCGGCGGGTGGTGACGAAGCCAATTGCGTGGCAGAACGTGGTCGCGAGATCTGGCTTCGCGCATCGATGAGGATGGGCAACTGACTCCGCGGAGGACATTGCATGAGATTCATACACGTGACGCTCACGGTGAAGCCCGAGAAGGCCGCGCTTTACGAGCAGACTTTCAATGAACTGCAGAAGCTGGTGGTGGAGCACGAACCGGGATGCAGGCTCTTCGAAGTATGCCGCGATCCCACGCAACCGTTTACCTATCACGTGCTGGAAGCCTACGCAGATCAGAGCGCCGTCGCAGCACACACCGCGACGGACTACTACATGCGTACGGCGGAAATCTTCGTGGAATGCCTGGCTGGTGATCATATGGAGGAGATCAGGCAGCGCAAACTCACCGGGCTCGCGATGTACAGCGTCGTCAAGAATCTTCAGTTTCAGCGGCTCGAGACGCTGTGAGACGCGGCCATGGTCGACTGCATGTCCAGACGCACGTCCTGTTCCGCGGAAATCGACATCAGCTCAATCCTGCGCCGTGACGCCAGAGCCCGGCACGCAAGGCTGGATTTCCTGGCCCGGCTCGCCGCCTGGTTCCGCCGCCGAGGATGCACCTGACGCGCTACCACGGCGTGTTCGCCCTGCACAGCAAGCTGCGCGCTGCCGTGACGCCCGCGCATCGGGGACGGGTGCACTGAGGCAGCCTGCCACCGCAGGCGAATCGGCTAAGCCGCCGACCCCGCGCCATGTGGCGATGAACAGGGCGCGGCGCCTGAAGCGCGTGTTCGGCATCGAGATCGAGGGCGGTGCCGGCTGCGGCAGGAAGCTGAAGATCATCGCGAGCATCGAGGAGCCGGAGGTTATCGCCAAGATCCTCGCGCATCTGGAAAAGACCGCTCCCGGTCAATATCAAGCTGAGTTGCCGCTCGGCGCGCGGGCACCGCCGTCGCAGGCCAGCCTGCTTTGAATCCGAAGCTGAGGGCGTTATCGCTGGCCGGTAACCCGGCCGGGCAGGGTAGGTGCATGCTGGCGTTCTGGTTGGCGGCAGATGAGGGCGGTTTGCGAGGTGGCAAGCCAAGGCGGGCCGAGGATTCAGGGCAAGGCGGCCGTGCGGCTGGCTGCCTGGCCGCCCATCTGGTGCGCTTCGGGCTGGCGGCGCGAGGCTCGGTCCCGATATAAGGCCGGTCGGCGCAGTGGACTGTCGTGCGGAGGTGGTTTGAACTTTGTCCGCTGTGCTGAAAATTTCTTAAGTCATATCGAAGCATGCGACCCGAAACGGAATGCTTTCCGAAAACTGGATGAGCGGCGCGCACTCCGGCAGGCAGAGCAGGCGGATAGGGCTACCGGATTGACCGATGCGCTCGGGCCGTGACACGGCGTTCCGATTGCACTCAAGGAACTGTTCAGCGTCGCCCCGCCTGCGGTTGACGGGCCTCTCCCGGCCGCCAGGGACGGAGACCGCTCAGCGCGGGTGCACTGCCGGCTCGTCCGATGACGCCATCGTGAAGATCTTCCCCGGATTCAGGATGCCGTCGGGATCGAGTGCGCGTTTGACGGCGCGCATCAGTGCGAGCGTCGCCGGATCACGCTCCTGCTCGAGGAAGCGCATCTTGTGCAGGCCGATGCCGTGCTCGCCGGTGCAGGTGCCGCCGAGCGCGATCGCGCGTGCGGTCAGGCGGTCGTTGGCGGCCTCGGCGCGTTCGCGTTCCGCGGGGTCGTCGGGACCGACCAGGATCAGCACGTGGAAGTTGCCGTCGCCGACGTGGCCGATGATTGCGGTCTCGAGGCCGGTGGCGTCGAGATCCGCGCGCGTCCCGTCGATGCATTCACTGAGGCGCGAGATCGGCACGCAGACGTCGGTGGTGACGCTGCGCGCGCCGGGGCGCAGCTGCAGCATCGCGAAATAGGCCATGTGTCGCGCCTGCCAGAGGCGCGAGCGTTCTTCCGGGCGCGTCGCCCATTCGAAGCCGCCGCCGCCGAGCTCGGTGGCGATGGCCTGCACGCTCCCGGCCTGCTCGCGCACCGATGCGTCGCTGCCGTGGAACTCCATCAGCAGCAGGGGCGATTCGCGCAGCGCGAGATGGCTGTGCCGGTTCACGGCGCGCACCGCGAGCGCATCGAGCAGCTCGCAGCGGGCGATCGGGATGCCGGCCTGGATGACCTGGCTCGCGGCGCGCACGGCAGCGGTGATGTCGGGAAAGTGGCAGACCGCGGCGCTCATGGCCTCGGGCAGCGGATGCAGCCGCACGGTGACTTCGGTGATCACGGCGAGCGTGCCCTCGCTGCCGATCAGCAGCCGGGTGAGATCGTAGCCCGCGGAGCTCTTGCGCGCGCGGGTGCCGGTGTGGATGGTCTCGCCCGCGGCCGTGACGGCCGTCAGCGCCAGCACGTTCTCGCGCATCGTGCCGTAGCGCACGGCATTGGTGCCGCTCGCGCCCGTCGCGCACATGCCGCCGAGGGTCGCGTCGGCGCCCGGATCGATCGGGAAGAAGAGGCCACTGCCGCGCAGCGCCTCGTTGAGCGCCAGGCGCGTGACGCCGGCCTGGACGGTGGCGCTGAGGTCCTCGACGTCGATGCGTAGCACGCGGTCGAGCCGGGTCAGATCGAGCGAGACGCCGCCCGCGACTGCGAGCACATGGCCCTCCAGCGAGGACCCGGCGCCGAACGGGATCAGGGGCAGGCGATGGCGCGCGGCGATGCGCACGACCTCGACGACGTCGTCGTGCGAATGCGCATATACGACCGCGTCCGGCGGCGGTGCGTCGAGCGGTGATTCGTCCCGGCCGTGATGCTCGCGCACCGCTCGCGCCAGCGAGCACTGTGGACCGAAACGCGCCTGCAGCTCCGCAAGCGCGGCGGCGGTGGCGCGTGACGGAGCACCGGCAACGGGGTCGGACGGCATCGTGGCGGCTTCGAGGTTCGCAGCGGTTTGAGACATCGCGGCGGTTTGAGGCATCGCAACGGTTTCGGACATCGCGGTAGGGGACGGTAGCACACCCGCTCGCGGCCGGCCCGGCACCGGACTGGCATGCAGGCCCGCGATCATGGTCTCCTTGGCGCTCATGACCCTGCTCGACGACATGCTCGACGCGGCACTCGCGGCCGGCGAGGAGATCCTGCGGATCCGCGACATCGGCTTCGCGATCCATCGCAAACCGGACGCATCGCCGGTGACGGCCGCCGACCAGGCGGCGGAGGCGCTGATCCTGGCGCGGCTCGCGCGCCTCCTGCCGGATGTACCGGTCGTCGCCGAGGAGTCCGTCGCCGGCGGCGGCGAGGCGCGTGCGGGCGAGCGCTTCTTCCTCGTCGATCCGCTGGATGGCACCCGTGAATTCGTCGACGGGCGGGACGAATTCACGGTCAACATCGCGCTGGTCGAGCATGGCAGCCCCGTACTCGGCGTCGTGGTCGCGCCGGCGCTGGGACGCAGCTTCGCCGGCGACGTCTACGCCGCCGTGGCATTCGAAGCACGCCGCGGCGCCGCGGGGCCGTCGGTGGAGCGGCGCCCGCTGCGCGTGCGTACGCCGCAACCGGGCCGACGGGTCGCGGTGGCGTCGCGCTCGCATGGTTCGCCGCAGACCGAGCGCTGGCTCGCGGCGCAGGGCGTCACCGACCGGGTGTCGATCGGATCGTCGCTGAAATTCTGCCTGCTGGCCGCGGGCGAGGCGGATGTCTATCCGCGCTTCGGTCCGACGATGGAGTGGGATACCGCGGCGGGGCATGCCGTGCTGGTCGCAGCCGGGGGCGCCGTGCTCGGTCCCGACGGCGCACCGCTCGCTTACGGCAAGCCCGGCTTCAGGAACACGGACTTCGTCGCGACCGCGCAGCCACTGCGCTGACGACGCCTCGTCTGCGGCGCCGATGCGATGCCGGGGTGTCAGCGTGATGCAGCCGGCAGCGCGCCCCGAAATGCGAGGTGCATCGCACTGACGAGGACGAGTGCGGCATCTTATGTTGCCTGATGCGCTGGCGGCCGGCCCTGCTCGGGGAGAATCGGTCCGACAACAACGCATATAGGGGATATCGTGGCGATCGCTCCCTTCGACCGCGATCCGGTGCGACTCGGCGGCACGTCCGAGTCGCGGTTCAAGCTGCTCCAGGAAGTCTGCCGCTGCGGTGATGCCGCGTACTGGCGCGCGGTGGATCGTCGCGGCGGGAGGAACTGCGTCGTGCGCGTCTTCGAGACCAACAGCGCGGACACCTCGCGCCGCCTCGGCGAGCTGCACCGTGAACGCGTCCTCGCCGAGCGTCTCGCGCGTCCGGAGGTGCTGCGCACCGACGTGCCGCTGATCGAAGGCGAGCGCATCTTCCAGCTCGTCGAACCCGAGCCGGCGCATACGATCGACGCGGCGGGCGAGAGTGGTCGGCTCGCGATCATCATGCTGCTGGTGAACGTCGCGCGGGTGCTGGCCGGCGCGCATGCGCTGGGCGTATTCCACGGAGCGTTCTCGCGCGCGAGCTGCCTGCGCACGGCCGATGGACGACTGCTGGTGCAGGGCTTCACCGGCGATGCCGCCGTCGCTGCGGCGGTCCGCGACGGCATCGCGGCCGATCATCGCGCCTTCCTCGAGTTCGCACAGAAGTGGCTGCAGGGCAGTGGCGGCCCGCCGCCGCGGCTGCGCCGCTACTTCCAGCGCGAGCTCGCCCCTTCGGCACCACGTCCCGCGGCCAACGCGCTGGCGACGCTGGCCGACGAGCTGCGCGAATCGCTCGAAGACACCTTCCCGTGGCCCGCCGCCGGTGCGCACGTGGTGCCGCCCGCGCCACCGCGGACCGAATCGGCCGTGGAATGCGCGGCGCCGACGCCGAACCCGAAGCCGGCGCGGGTTCGCGCGTCACGACAAGTCTCGCGCGGCAGGGCGTCTCCCGCTGCCGCCGTCGCGCCAGCGGTATCCACGGCGAGCTCACCTGTACCGGCCGTGATGCCGCAGGCGCCTGCCGCGCACTTCACGCCCGCGGCTCTCACACCCCGCGTCACACCAGCGTCCGCAGCCGTTGCCGCGGTCATGCCCGCATCCGCGGCCGCACCTGCGTCTGTGCCAACGCCGGTAACGTCACCGTCACCGGCGGTGGCACCGACATCACCACCTGCGACGCCCGCGGATGCGCCACCCGATCGAGACGACCCGGACGGGGCATCCACGACCGAGGCGGACGGCAGCGGCCCGACACGGCCGGGCATGCGGCCCGCAGCAGCCGAAATCTGGTATCCGCCTGCAGCACCGCGGTGCAACGCCGTGGCGGAAGCGGACGAGGCGCGGTCACGGCGGCCGCTGTGGCCGTGGCTGGTCGCACTGTTGCTGGGCACGGCGCTCGCCGTCTGGCATTTCGGCACACGCGCGGATCCACGGCCGCCGCCGCCGCCGCCGCGGGCTGCGGCGAGCATGCAGCCTGAATCACCGGTCACCGCCACGGCACGCGAGGATGGGGCAGCATCCGCCGGCCCGGTGGTGTTGTCCGGCCGTGCAGGCGTGACGGTGGATCCGGCTCGCGCCACCGGGGAGGGCGGAGCCGCGGCAGCGGCAGCGGTCATGACTCGCAGCGGTGGGCGTGCGATCGACCGACCGGCCATCGAATCGCGCCCGCGGCCAGCGCCGGAATCCACCGTGCGAGCCGCGACCGACCGCCCGCTGCAGGGATCCGTCGAGTCGTCGCAGGAACCGGTCGCGATGGAGGCTCAGACGGCCCGCAGCCGCGTCGCACCCCTGGTCGCGGGCGGCAACCGCGCCCTGACCGCCCTCGAGCCGGAGATGGCCCGCGAGGCTTTCGCCGCAGCGCTGGCGCTGGCGCCGAACGATCCCGCCGCGCTCGAAGGCAGCCAGCGCGCACGGCGCCTGGCGGGCGTCGCGGCGCTGATGCGCGATGCGCGCGAGGCGGCGGCGCGTGGCGATCATGCACGCGCGGTACAGGGATATGCGCAGGCGCTGCGAGCCGATCCGCGCAACCGCGGCCTCGGCGAGGCGCTGGCGGTGGCGCGCCGAAGCCTGGCGCGCGACGCGGTCGGATCGGTGCTCGCCGAGGGCCATGCCGCCCTCGGCGCCGGTCGCCTGGAAGCCGCACGCGATGCCTTCGCGCGCGCGCTGGCGCTGGACGCCTCGGCGCCGGGCGCACGCCTGGGTGCCGAGCAGGCCGCGACCGCGATCGCGCTGCGCGACCAGTCGAGCGCGCGTCGCGTCGTGCCGACCGATGCCGGGCCGACCGACGCATCTCTCTGAGCCGATCGCGGCTCGTTCCCGACGCGGGCACGCCCGCGCCGGCGTGACGACCGTCAGATCGTTATCTGCGACGGTATCGTCATGAGCTGGGCGCCGCGGCCACGGGCCGGAACCGGACTCTTGAAGCGGCCCGGCTTGACGATCAGCACGTCGCAGGGCAGGGCGTCGAGCACGGCCTCGGCGGTGTTGCCGATCAGCAGCCGCTTCAGTCCCGAACGCGATACCGCTCCCATGACGACGATCGACGCCTTGAGTGCGCGCGCCGTGGCGGGAATCGTCTCGCGCGGCACGCCTTCGAGCACCGTCACCTTGTGCGCGGGCAGCGGCAGGCGATCGAGCTCGACGTCGAGCGCGGCACGCGCCTGCGCCTCGGCCTGACTGCCGTCCGCGCCGGGCATCATCACGGGCCCCGCCACCCAGCCGGCGGTGACGACCACCGGCGGCGGATAGACATGGACGACCTGCATGGCGCCCTTCATCGCGCTCTTCAATGACCCTGCGGTCTTCAGGATGTCGGCATCGAGTCGCACGGGTTTGGCGTGCTGGTGCAGCGGATCGACCGCGGCCATGACGGTTGGGCGGTGGTAGGGCCGCGGCGTCTTGACGATCAGCACGGGGCAGGGGGCGAGACGCAGCAGCTCCCAGTCGGTGTAGCTGAGCATCCAGCCGGCGACGTGGCGGCCGGCATGGCGTTCGGCGACGATCAGATCGACCTTGCGCCGGATGCCGCGACGCACGATCGCCTCGGCAGGCGGATGATCCCACTCGGCCGCGACGCTGACCTGGATGCGATGGCGGCGCAGGCGGGCGGCGATCGTCTCGAGGCGCACGACGGTGCGCTCGACCTGCTCACGCTCGTAGTCGCGCAGGTCGATCGCCTGTGCCTGCAGCGCGTCGACCATGATGGTCTGCGACAGACTGTGGAAGAGCTCGAGCTCGGCGCCGTACGCCTTGGCGAGCTGTGCGGCCTTGCGCACGGCGGGCAGCGCGCGGGCGCCGGGGTCCTTGATCGCAACCAGGATGCGCTTGACGTTCTGCATGTCGAGATCCCCCTCGTCAGCGTTCGATTGTCGTGGCGGGCCGCGAAGCCCTGCATCCGTATCACTGCGTAGAACGCAGACCGGTCACTTCGCTGCAGCTGCAGCCTTTCGTTGCGCGGCCCACATGGCGCGGGGCCCGGCGTCCCGCTAGCATCGTCGGCTCGCGACAACTGGAGAACATCATGACACAGGCCGCCATGCCGCTCGAACCGACACGCGATCCCGCGCGCATCTTCGCAGGCATCCTCGAAGCCGACGAGCTCTCGCTCGACGAGCAGGAGCGCCGTCTGGCGTCGAGCGACGTCTACATGTCCGGCGTCCTGGCCGAGGCCGTGCTGCGGCCGCGCGATCGCGAGCGGCTGGCGCGCGCGGTGGGCGCAGCCACCGCGTCAGGCTATGCGCTCTGCGCGCGTGGCGGCGGCATGTCCTATACCGGCGGCTACGTGCCCGAGCGCGGCGGCACGCTGGTCGTCGACACTTCGCGCCTCGATCGCATCGTCGAGATCAGCGCCGACGACATGTACATCACGGTCGAGGCTGGCGTGACCTGGCAGCGCATCCACGAGGCCCTCAAGCCGCTCGGGCTGCGGCTGCCGTTCTTCGGCACGTTCTCGGGTGCGCGGGCCACGGTCGGCGGCGGCCTGTCCAACGGCGCGTTGTTCTTCGGCACGGCACGTTTCGGCACGGCCGCCGACTGCGTGCTCGGCCTCGAGGTCGCGCTCGCCGACGGCACGCTGCTGCGCACGGGGCAGGCAGGCTTCCGCAACGTCGCCAAGCCGTTCTACCGCACCTACGGCCCCGACCTCACGGGCCTCTTCTGCCACGACGGCGGTGCGCTCGGCATCAAGACGCAGGCGACCTTCCGCCTGATCCGCACGCCGGCGTACACCGGCTATGCCTCGTTCATCTTCACCGCATCGAGTTTCGTCGAGGGCATGAAGGCGGTCGGCCGCGCGCTCTCGGAGGTGGCGCGCACCGGTGCAGCCGAGGAAGCCTACGTGTTCGACCCCGAGACCACGCGCAAGAACCTCGAATCCCACGACCTGCTCAAGGACGTGAAGACGCTGGCGAACGTCGTGCGCCAGGGCTCGTCGCTGCTCAAGGGCCTGCGCGACGGCGTGCAGCTGATCGCCGCGGGCCGCGACTTCGTGCCGGCCGATGCGTTTTCGCTGCACATGGTCTGCACCGGGCGGACGCAGGCCGCGCTCGACGCGGAGCTGGCCGCCTGCCGCGAGGCCTGCGAGCGTCTCGGCGGCAAGGAGATCCCGAACTCGATTCCCAAGGCCGTGCGGGCCAGCCTGTTCCCGGCGCCCGACGACGTGCTCGGCCCGAAGGGCGACCGCTGGGCCGCTCTCAACGCGAAGGTGGCGCACACCGATGCGTCGCGCATCATCGAGGCGAGCGCCGCGGCGCTGCGGCCGTACGAGGCGGAGATGCGCGAGAAGGGCGTCTGGATGAGTCACCTGCTGATCGCGATCGGCACGAACGCGTTCAGCTTCGAGCCCGTGTTCCACTGGTTCGACGAGTGGCTGCCGATGCACGAGCGCATGCCGGCGCCGGAGGTGCTCGCGAAATTCAGCCGGCCGGCGGCCAATCCCGCGGCACGCGAGCTGGTACAGCGGCTGCGCGGGGTGCTGGTCGAGTTGTTCTCCGACCTCGGCGCGTCTTCGAACCAGATCGGCAAGACCTACCCGTACATGCAGTCGCTGGAACCGCGCACGGCACAGTTCGTCACCGGACTGAAGGACCTGACGGATCCCCGCCGGCTGATGAATCCCGGCGGGCTGGGGCTGCGCTGAAGCGCGGTCCTCAGGCTTCGGCGGCGACGAATCGCGAGGTCGCGTCGCCGGCGACCTGGCCCTGGCGACCATAGACGCGCGGGCCGGGACGCTGGCCGGTCAGTACCTCCAGCATGCCTTCGACGCGCTTCATGCGCGCGCTGACCAGCGCGCCGTTGCGGTCGTTGAGCTCGCGGCAGCGGCGTGCGGCCTCGGCACAGGACTGCCAGCGGGTCCGCAGCCGGTCGTCGCCGTCGCAGCTGCGCAGCACGGCGTCGAGTCCGGCGTTGTCGGGGCTCTGGCCGAGCATGCGCAGCAGGCCGCGGCGTTCGTCCTGGATCCGCAGCAGCTCGCCGATGCGCAGCTGACGGGCATTGCAGGCTTCTTCGAGCGCCTCGGCGCTGTCGTTGCGCACGAGCTGCCCGTGCTCGCGGTTCAACAGGCCCTCGAGATCGGCGAGCGCGCGGCTCTCGGCGTCGATCAGCGCGGCGAGCTGCTCGCGTATCAGGCTCAGGTCCACGGTGTCACTTCTCGGCGCCGCCGGCCTGCGACAGCTCGTAGTCCATGTGGATCAGCTTGTCCGCGATCCTGTGCGCATCGACCTGGTAGCGGCCCTGCTCGATCGCGAGCGAAGTCGCGGCGACCTTTGCCTCGTCGACGACGGGCAGGGTCGCGATCGTCTTCTCGAGCGTCGCGAGCTGGCGCGCACCATCGGTGATGCTGACGTCGGCATGACCGGCGGCGGCACCGGCCTGATCGTCGCCGCCCGCCACCTCGCGTGTGCGCGACACCGGCTGGCCGCTGCCCACGCTGACGGGGCGCACATCCACGCCGTTGATCTTGGTGTTCATGGTCTGAACCTCTACCTGCTGACAGGCTATCGGCAGTTCCTGGAAGAACCTTAGCGCCGCGGCCGAAAACTTTCGCGCGGCCTCACGGGTCCACCCGGACTCTGCCCGAG
>JADLDF010000167.1 GCA_020846815.1 Gammaproteobacteria bacterium
CCAGGATGTCGATGCGGTACGC
Source organism: Gammaproteobacteria bacterium (assembly GCA_020846815.1). Next base: position 23 of record JADLDF010000167.1, read on the forward strand.
GGTCTCCATGTGCCGGCGCCGCTCCTGCAGCGTCAGCCGGGTGTCGAGCACGTTGAACGAGGTCTGGAACACGCCCCACTCGCCGCCCAGCCAGTAGACGAAGGCGACGATGTGCAGCCATTTGAAGACGAAATGGGGTTCGACGTACATGTCCGCCTCTTCGATGCCAGTGGCCCATGCTAGGAGCGCTCGCGGCCGCGACGACACTCCGGGTAGACTGGAAGATGTCCGATGGCCGGACATTGCCGTCGGAGGATGGATGACGCGCGGCGCACTGCATCGCGACGACAGCCTGCGCGGCCTGGAACGCGGCCTCGCCGTGCTCGAGTATCTGAACGTGCACGACAATGCTTCGGTGGCCGAGGTGGTGCGCGGCGTCGCTCTGCCGCGCACCACGGTGTTCCGGATCCTCGCGGCGCTCGAGCGCCTGGGTTTCGTCGCCCGCAGCGGCGATCGCGGCCGCTATCGCCTGGCGATCCGGGTGCGCGAGCTCGCCGACGGCTACGACGACGAGTCCTGGGTCGCGGACATCGCCCGGCCGCGGGTGCGGGCGCTGGGCGACGAGCTGCTCTTCCCCGTGCTGCTGGCCACGCCGATGGGCTCGACGATGCTGTGGCGGGTCGCGACCGACCACAGCAGCGCGCTCGCGGTCCGTCGCTACCACATCGGCTTGCGCACGGCGCTGACCGAGAGCGCGACGGGCCACGTCTATCTCGCCGCCTGCACCGCGCGCCAGCGCGCGGCGGTGCTCGACCTGGTCGGCACGCTGCGCGAGTACTCCGCGCGCCGCACGTTCGACCGCCGGCGCATCGAGGCCGCGGTCGAGCGGGTACGGCAGCAGGGCTACTCGGTGTTCACCCGGCCGCTGGGCCGCGAGACGGCGCTCGCGGTGCCGGCGTTGGCGAACGGTAGCTATCTCGCGAGCCTCGCAGTCCGCTATCCACGCGGGGCCTTCGGTGAAGACGAGGCGCGGCGGCGGTTCCTCGCGCCGCTGCGTGCGACCGCGGCCTCGATCGGCCGGGAGTTCGCCGCGCAGGCCGGCCTGCGACAGGCGGCGGTGCGTCGCTGAGACAGGCCACATGCGCGCGACGGAGCAGACCACACTCGTGGCCAAGAAGCGGGCTTCGTGCACGGCGAGCAGACCGGCCCCAGGTGTGGCGACGAAGCGCACTGCACGCGTGACAGTGACGCAAGCGGCACGTATCTCGGCGGGAACCACGTAAACAAATCGGATCTATTTTCCCAGGATGGGAAAATAGATCCGATTTATTAGGCGGCGTGCGTGCCGGGCGAGGGCGGTGGGAAGCGCTCTCGCAGGACCCGGGCGAGTGCGCGGCAGGCATCGGTCGTCGTGAACACGCCGACCAGCTTGCCGCCGCGTGTGATCATCGCCGAGCCGATGTGCCGTTCCGCCATCGTCTGGGCGACCATGTCGAGCGGCGTGTCCGCTTCCACGGCGTAGGCCTCGTCGTGATAGACGTCGCGGACCCGCAGCGGCGAGTCGGCCGCACGCTCGGGGCCGGGCCCGGCCGCGACGCGCAGGTCGCGGTCGCTGAGCACGCCGCAGAGCCGGCCGTGCGAGGTCACCGGCAGGTGCCGGAAGCCCTTGGCGTCCATCATCAGCCGTGCCTCGGCGAGCGTCGCTTCGAGGTCGATCGAATGCGGGAAGGGCGTCATCATCGCGATGACCTGCGGCATGTGCTTCATCAGACCGGTACCTGCGAAGGGTCGTAGGCGAAGAGGCCGAGTGCTTCGTCCACCGGCACGTCGTGCCGGAAGCCGTCCGGATCGGGCGAGTGGAAGCGCGGCACCTGCAACGCCGAGCGTTCGGCGACGAAGCGGGCGCGGCCGACGCGTGCCGCCTCGTAGCGTGCCAGGGCCTCGGGCACGTCGGCGGCGGCGAGGCAGGCGCGGCCGAGCACGACCGCATCCTCGATGGCGAGCACCGCGCCCTGGTCGAGATAGGGCAACAGCGGGTGGGCGGCATCGCCGAGCAGCGCTGCATGGCCCGCGACCCAGCGCACCAGTGCACTGCGTGCACACAGCGCCCACTTGAACAGGTCCTGCTCGGGCACGGCGGCGATGATCTGCGTGACCCAGGGATGCCAGCCCTCGAACTCGGCAGCGAGCTCGCCGCGCGTCGCCGGGATGCTCCAGCCTTCCTTCTCCCAGCCGGAGCGCTCGGCGAAGGCGACGAAGTTCAGCAGCCGGCCGCGACGCACCGGGTAGCGGTTGATCATGTGGCCGGGGCCGATGAACACCTGCGACGGCGGGTCCATCGCCTCGATCGGCACGCGTTCGATCGGTACCAGGCCGCGCCAGGCGACGAAGCCGGTGAAGCGCATCTGCTCGGCGCCGAACAGGATCGAGCGCACGCGTGAGCGCAGGCCGTCGGCGCCGATCAGCAGGTCCGCCCGGCGGCGCAGGCCGCTCTCGAAGGCGACCTCGACGCCGTCGTCGACGTGCCGCAGCTCGACCGCGCGCTGGCCGGCGACGATCGCGTCGGGATCGTTGGCACGCACGGCGTCGGCCAGCACGCGGTGCAGGTCGGCGCGGTGGATCACGTAGTAGCGTTCGCCGTAAGTCTCTGCGAGGTGGTCGCCGCGCGTGACGGTCGCGAGCACGCGCGCCGTGCGGAAGTGGCGCACGAACTGGTACTCGGGCGCATAGGCGTGCTCGCGGACCGCGTCGAGCACGCCGAGCGCGCGCAGGCCGAGCGCGCCATTGGGGCTGATCGACAGGCCGGCACCGACTTCGCCGAGTTCGGGAGCCTGTTCGAAGACGCGTACATCCGCGCCC
>JADLDF010000168.1 GCA_020846815.1 Gammaproteobacteria bacterium
GCGGCGCGTGCACTGACGCTGCCCTCGGCGGCGCCGGCCGAATCGCTGGCCCTCGCGCTCGGCGGCACGCCGACCGAGACGCTCGGCCTGCTGGTGTTCTCCTCGCCCGACGACTGGGACGCGCTCGATGCGCAGTTCGAGGCGCTGCGCCCGCGGTTCGCCGGCCTGAGGGTCCAGCTGCTGCCGCAGGGTCCGCTGCCCTGGTTCGCGCAGGGCCTCACCGCCGCGACCGCCGCGCCGATCAACCTGCTGCAGGGCGGCTTCGCGCCGCGCCGCACTGCCACGGGCGGTGGCTGGCGCCGCTGGCGCGTCGCGGCCGCGCTCGCCGGAGCGCTGGTCGTGCTCAGCGCCGCCAGCGACCTGTGGCGGGCCAGCCGCATCGACGCGGCGGAGCGCCGCGTCGATGCCGCGCTCGCCGACGCCGTCCGACCGCTGTTCCCGGCCGAACCGGATCTGCGCGATGCGCGGCGGCGCATCGAAGCCCAGCTCGCCGCGGTGCGCGGTGGCGCCTCGGCCCAGGGGGACTTCCTGCCGGCGCTGGCCGTGCTGGCCGCGGCCCGCAGCGCTTCGCCGCAGGCCGAGTTCAGGGCGCTGGGCTACCGCTCGGGCAGCTTCGAGGTGCGCCTGCGGGCTGCCGATGCGGCCAGCATCGAACGCATCAGTGCGGCGCTGCGCGAGCGCGGCTGGTCGACCGACCTGCTCGGCGGCAGCGGTAGCGGCGAGTCCTACGAGGGCCGGCTGCGCATCAGCGCGGCCGGCAATCCCGGGAGCGGTTCGTGAACGCGCTGCTCGCGAAGTTCTCCGCCTGGTACGACGGCTTAGCGCCGCGCGAGCGCGTCGCAGTCGCCTTCGGCGGCATGGCCGCGGTGCTGATCGTGCTGTTCGGCGCGCTGCTGAGCCTGCATCAGAACGTCGAACGCTCGCGCGAGCGCCTGGCGCAGAAGCAGCGCGATCTCGCGTTCGTGCAGGCCGCGACCGCCGAGATCCTCGCCGCCGGACCGGTCGCGGCCGCCGGCTCGAGCAGCGAGCCGCTGGTGGTGCTCGCCGATCGCGCGACGCGTCAGGCCGGCCTGGTTGGATCGCTGTCCGGCTCCGAATCCGCACCCGACGGCACGCTGCGCACCTCGTTCCGCGGCGTGTCCTTCGATGCGTTCGCCGGCATGGTCGCGAACCTCGGCACGCAGTCGGGCGTCGCCGTGCAGTCGGCCGAGATCGAGTCGACCGGCGAGGCCGGCAAGGTCAACGCCACCGTCGTGCTGCGCAGCGCCACCGCACCCTGATGGCCCCGCTGCGCGGCCTGCTGGCGCTCGCGCTGCTGGCATTCCTGCTGGCGTTCGTCGCACGCCTGCCGGCGCGCTGGCTGCCGAAGCTGCTGCCGGCGGGCGTCGTCTGCATCGAACCCTCGGGCACCGTCTGGCGCGGCGCCTGCGCCAACTTCGAGGCGCGCGGGCTGCGCGCGGGCGCGATCCGCTGGTCCTTCCATCCGCTGCGGCTGCTGACCGGTCGCGCCGCCGCGACGCTGCGCATCGCCCAGCCGCTCGCGACGCTCGAAGGCGAATTCGCGGTGACTGCCGGCGGAACGCTCGAGGGCGAGGACCTGCGCGGCACACTGACGCTGGCGCCCGACGGCCTGCTGCCCGGCATTCCGCCCGACCTCGAAGGTCGCGTCGCGCTCGCGCTCGACCGCTGGGTGCTGCGCGAGCGCGCGGTGCGCGCGCTCGCCGGCCGCATCGAGGTGCAGGAGCTGCGCCGGCGCAGCGCCGAGAGCCCGCTGCCTCTCGGCAGCTACGAACTGCTGTTCGACGGCGCACCGGACGCCTCCGGCAACGTCGTCGGACGCGTCGCGGACCGCGGCGGACCTCTGGACGTCGAAGGCCGTCTGACGCTGACGCCGGCGCCCGGCTACCTGCTCGAAGGCACGGTCGCGACGCGCCCCTCTGCGCCGCCGGAGCTCGCCCGCCAGATCGCCTTCCTCGGCACGCCGGACGCAGCGGGACGCCGCCCATTCGCCCAGGAAGCGACGTTCTGAACGCCCGTCTTGGCGCGCATCACGCCGTAGCCGGAATCTCCTCGAGCCGCGGCAGCAGCGGGAAATAGATCGCGAGCCGCACCGGCTCCGGTCCGAGCGCGCGCGCGAGCGCGGCGCTGCGCCGCAGCCGCGGTCCGTGACGTCGCAGCTCGGCGGCCACGAAGGCCTCGAGGCCGCTGCCTTCGTGCGGACTGACGCGATAATCCACCAGCCAGCGCACGCCCTGCGCATCGACGAAACTGCGGTCGACGCGCACGCTGGTGAAGCGTCCCTCGTGCAGACCGGACAGCGCGAGTGCGCTGCGCGCGTCGCGGTGCGTCGGGTCGAGCAGCCAGCGCCCCTGCGGGTCGGTGAGCACGCGGCCGAGTGCCGTGGCGGCCTGCTGCGTCATCGCCTCGAGCTCCGCCGCGGGCACACCCTGCGCCGCCAGCAGCCGCCGGCAGCGCGCCAGATCCACGGCTCCATCACCGACGCTGCGCGGCACGCCGGCCAGCCGCTCGAGCTCGGCATGGACCACCAGACCGACGTGCCGCGTCGCCGGCGCGGCACGCAGCAACGCCTCGCCGGGCTCGGGCAGCTCCGCGGTCGCGACCGGCAGCGTGGCCGAGGCTGCGACGGCCGGCGGCAGCGCGGGAACGCTCCAGGGCCGCAGCGCGCGCAGCAGCCGCGGCGGTGCCGTCGCCTCGATCGCCGCCGGATCGACGGCCCCGACCTCGGGATCGGCCGGAAACTCCGCGCCGAGCGCCGGCCAGAGACTCGCCAGCAGCGAGCCCGCACGGGGCGCCGGCGCGCCGCCGCGCACCGCGTCGAGCGAGCCGAACAGATACAGCGCCGCGCGCGCGCGCGTCGCCGCGACATACAGCAGCCGCACGCGCTCGCGCTCGCGCCGGCAGCCCTGCAGCGCGCGGATCCATGCGCCGAGCGGCGACGGCTCGTCGGATTCCGGCGCGCGGATCGGCGCCAGCAGCAGCTGCGGCGCACCCTCACGGTCCGGCCACTCGATGTAGCTCAGCAGCGGCTCTGCACCCGGCCGCGCCGCGCGGCCGAGCGACGGCAGGATCACCGCGTCGAACTCCAGCCCCTTGGCGCGGTGGATCGTCATCACCTGCACGGCGCCCGCGGCCGCCGTGTCGCTGGCGGCGAACAGCCGCGCGACCAGCGGGCCGAGATCCTCGATGCCGGTCCATTCGCCGCCCTGCTCGCGCTCCGCGAAGGCATCGAGGAAGCGGCGCGCATCCA
>JADLDF010000169.1 GCA_020846815.1 Gammaproteobacteria bacterium
ATAGCCGTTGTGCGGCAGCGAGTCGAGGCCGCCCGAGGCGATCGAGACCACGCGATGCAGCGCCTGCGGATCGACCCCCTGGTCGAGGTAGTGCGGCGCGATCAGCGGCAGCGCGATGGTCTGGCCGCCCGAGGCGGAACCGGTCAGGCCCGCGATCACGCTGACGGCGATCGCCGCGCCGATCAGCGGGCTGCCCGGCAGGCTGGTCATGGCGTCGACCGCGGCCTGGAAGCCGCTGGTCAGCTTGGCGACCCCGCCGAAGCCGACCCCCGCACCGGTGTTGGCGATCGCGATCAGCGCGCCGAGCGCGCCGTTGGCGAAGGCGTCGCCGAGCCGGCCCGCGAGGAAGCGCCAGTTGAGCGCGATCGCGGCGACCACGCCGGCGGCGAGCGCCACGATCAGCTCCGACTCGGCGAGCCGCGCATGCAGCACGAACGAAACGCCGAGCACCGCGAGCAGCGGCAGGATGCCGCGCCACATCGCCGGCCGCTCGCGCGCCTCGACCTTCGGGTCGTCGAAGCGCGCCTCGAAGCGCTCGCCCGCCGTGACTGCGCGCTTCGCCATCCAGTGCAACCAGGCATAGCCACCGAAGCCCATCGCGATCGCGACCACCAGGCTCGCTTCCCAGGCCGCATACGGCGTCGTGCCCAGGAACTTGGTCGGGATCCAGTTCTGGATCTCGGGCGAGCCGGCCGAGGTCATCGTGAACGTCACCGAACCGAAGGACAGTGCCGCCGGGATGAAGCGCCGCGGCAGGTCGGCGACACGGAACAGGCTGAGCGCCATCGGGTAGACCGAGAACGCGACCACGAACAGGCTGACGCCGCCGTAGGTGAGCACCGCGCAGGCGAGCACCACGGCCGCCATCGCGTGGCGCGCGCCGAGCTTCGCCACGATCCAGGTGGCGACGCTGTCCGCGGCGCCGCTCGCCTCCATGACCTTGCCGAACAGCGAGCCGAGCAGGAACATGAAGAACCAGGCCTGCACGAAGCCGACGAAGCCGCCCATGTAGGCGCCGGTATAGCTCGGCGCGCCCTCGGCCGCGAGCTGCGGGAACGGCGCGAATCCCGAGCTCGTCGCGACCAGCAGCGCGCACAGCGGCGCCGCGATCAGCAGCTCCACGCCACGCAGGGTCAGCCACACCAGCAGCACGAGACCCAGCAGCAGGCCGATCAGACTCAGCATGCATCTCCCCTGTCGTTCTTCTTCAGTCCGGGACCTGCAGCACGGGGCCGCGCAGCTCGATGCGATCGGCCGCGGCGGGCCGCGGCCGGATGCTGCCGAGATTCGCCGCCTCGAGCGGCGCGACGCCGCCGTCCGGCAGCGCGGCACGCAGCCGCGAGCGCAGCACCTGGCTCGGCGGCAGCGCCTTGCCGCGCCGCAGCCGCGCGTCCATGAGGTCCATGGCCGCCAGCAGATGGGGCTGCATCGGCAGATAGCCCGTCGCGAAGCCCGGCAGCGCGAGCAAGGCGTCGAAATGCTGGCCGTGCTCGACCTCGTAGTAGCGCAGCTCGGCCCGCGGCTCGCGCCGGCTGGCCGCCACATACCACGGCCGCGAGCTGTGATCGACCGGGATCAGCGCGTCGAGCCGGCCGTGCAGCACGATGACCGGCCGCGCACCCGGATCGGCACGCATCTGGATCGCCTCGAGACCGGCACGCAGCCGCGCGGCGAAGTCGGCGCCCAGGCCCGTGCCGGCGGCGGCCGCGGGTGCCGGTGCTCCGGGTGCCGCGAGAGCCGCGTCGACCCCGGCCCGCAGGCAGCGCATCGTCGCCGGCTGGTTCGCCGGCTGCCCGTCGGCGCGCACGATGCCGATGCCGGCGGCCGGCGGGATGCCGACACCGTCGCTGTAGAGGCGCGCCCATTCCTCGTCCGACAACGCGCGCGGCCGGCCGGCGGCATCGAGCGCCGCGAAGCCGAGCCCGCAGGCGCGCTCGCCGGGCCGTGCCGCGGCGTGTGCGTGCACATAGGTGGTCGCGATCGACAGCCAGAGCTGCGAGGCGACGTTGACGTGGCCGAGGCGCAATGCCGCGGGTTCGACGCCGGCTGCGATCAGACGTGCGCGCGCCGCCGCGGCCTGCGCAGCGACGTCGGCGCCGGGCAGCTCGCCGTGTGCGGCGAGGTCGGCGCACCAGGCCTCGTAGGCGGCACGCAGGCCCTCGGTCGCCGCCGCGAACGATGCCGCAGCATCGGGCTGCGCTAGCAGCGCGCAGGGCTGCAGCAGCGCGTGCAGCGTCGCGTAGTCGAGCAGGCTGCGCACGGCCACTTCACGCGGCGCCGCGACGCCGGCATGCGTACCAGCGCCCGCGCCCGCGCCTGCACCTGCACCTGCGCCTGCGCCTGCGCCGGCAGCCGTGCCCTCGGACCCGTCCGTGTACGCATCCGCGGCGGTGCCCGGGCCCGGGCCCGTGCCCGCGAGCGCAAGGCGCGGCAGTGCCGCTGCGACGATCGCATTCGGCTCGGCGACGACCGCGCCGTCGAACCAGCGCTCGCGCGGCAGCCCGCGGTCCAGCTCCAGCGCACGCAGCACGACCGCGCCACCGTTGGAAATGCCCGCGGCGATGACCCGCGTGTTCGCCGGCGCGAGCGGCCGCGGCAGCCGTCCGCGATATTCCTCGTTCAACCAGTCGAAGGCGACGCGCGTCGCAGCGATGAGCCGCTCGCCCCAGCGCGGCTCCGGATCGCTGCCCGAATGTGCATGCTTCGACAGCAGCCACGGCAGGTCGGCACTGCTGCCGGCGCCAGCACCACCTTCGGCACCAGTACCAGCATCGACATCGGCATCGGCGTCGGCATCGATCCCAGCAGCCGCACCGGAACCGGCACCGGTGTCCGCCGTACTCGGCGACGCATCCGCAACTGCAGGCGGCGCATCGGGCCGGAAGCCGGCGAGCGCATCGGCAGGATCGCGCGTCACGACGCCGTCGACGCGGATCGCGATGCCCTGCGCCGGGTCGAAGAAGCCGTTGCCGGTGCCTTTGTCGGTCGTGACGACCGCGCAGCCGTGACGCAGGCCCCATTCGCCCGCGGTCGGCAGTGCGCCGAAGACGCCGCGCGAACCCGACGAGGCGACCGCGATCAGGCAGGGATCGCGCGGATCGAAATCCGCGGGCAGCTGCAGCAGCACGGCATCGATGCCCGCCGTGCCCGGCAGACGCAGCGCACCCAGCCGCTCGATGCCGGCGATCCGCTCCGCCGCGCGCGGTCCGAAAAGGCGGCCCGCGCCGCCGTCCGCCGAGAGGTCGACGAGCCCGCGCCAGGCGAAGTACACCGCGCGGCGGCGCAGCTCCACCGGCGTCGGATGCAACGCATCGACAAAGCCCGGCGGCGTCGCTGCACGCAATCCCTCGAGCCCGAGACCGGCCGTCAGCAGGTCGTCGTCGCGTCCATCGACCAAACGGCGCGACAGCGGCGTCAGGGTATCCTCGTCCGCAGCTTCGGCGGCGGATCCGCGTCCAGCCGCGTCCACGGCCGGCGCCTGCGCCGCAAACCCCGCTGCGGCGCCGGTCGCGCACAGCATGCAGGCCACGAGCGCCGCGCCCGCGGTCGCGGCGAATCTCAAGCGATCGACTCCAGGAAGCTGCGGATCGCCGCGAGGCAGACCGGTTCGTCCAGCGTCGGCGCGTGACCACGGTTCGGCACGAGCAGCGTGCGCAGGTCCGGCTTCACCTGCGCCATGCGCGCCAGCGTCGCGGCCGAGAGGATGTCGGAGCTCGCGCCGCGGATCGCGAGTGTCGGCACTCTCGCGAGCATGCCGAACAGCGGCCAGAGATCGGGCGCGGCAGCGGTGGGCACCTCGCGCATCGCGTCACCGATGCGCGGATCCATGTCGAGCACGGGGCGCCCGTGGCCGTCGTCGCGATAGGTCGCCCGCGCGAAACGCATCCAGTCCGCGTCGGTGTAGTCGGGCAGCGCGGCGCCGTTGACCTGCCGCGCCTGTGCGGCCGCTTCCTCCCAGCTCTGCACCGGCGGCAGCTTGCCGACATAGGTCGCGATGCGCGCGAGGCCGGCGGGGTCGACCTCGGGACCGACGTCGTTGAGCACCAGACCGGCGAGCGCCGCCGGGTTCAGCGCCGCCATCAGCATGCCGATCAGCCCGCCGAGCGAAGTGCCGATGACGACGACGCGCGGCTCGCCGCGCTGCTGCAGCAGCTCGCCGACATCAGCGACATAGGTCGTCGGCTGATACTGGCGCCAGTTCGGGTCGTGGCCGGAACGGCCACGGCCGCGCAGATCCGGCGTCAGCACGCGCCAGCGGCCGGCGAGCTCGCGGGCGAGCGGTTCGAAGTCGCGCGAGTTGCGCGTCAGCCCCGGCAGACAGAGCACCGTCGGCCGCGCGCGGTTCGCGTTCGCCACGCCGTACGCGCGGCAGTACATCTTCAGACCGTCGCGCAACGTGACGAAGTGTTCGACGAAGGCAGGCATGTCGTTCATGGCGCGTACACCTTGCGCAGTTCCCGCTTCAGGATCTTACCGTTCGCATTGCGCGGCAGGGATGCGACGAAATGCAGCGCCGCGATGCGCTGCTGGCGGCCGAGGCGTTCGTTGGCCCAGAGGCGCAGCGTCTCGGCCTCGGCCTCGGGCCCGTCTTCGGACGCAAGCCCGGGCGCGGCCACGGGCGCCGGCGACCGCGGCACGACCAGCGCCAGCGGCGTCTCGCCCCAGCGCGCATCGGGAATGCCGATGACCGCGACCTCGGCCACCTGCGGATGCGCAGCGAGCACGGCCTCGAGGTCCGCCGGATATACGTTCTGGCCGCCCGAGAGGATCATGTCCTTCTTGCGGTCGACGAGATACAGGAAGCCTTCCTCGTCGAGGCGGCCGATGTCGCCGGTGCGCAGCCAGCGCCGCCCCGACCCGTCGGTCCAGGTGGCCTCGGCCGTGGCCTCCGGCCGGTCGAGATAACCCGTCATCGTCAGGCGGCCGAGACCGACGATCTCGCCGGCTTCGCCCGGCGCGACCGGGCGATCGTCGGCGCCGAGCAGCAGGAGCAGCTGCCCGGGGATCGGCCGGCCCACCGACTCGATGCGGCGCTCGAAGTCCTCGGGATCGAGTGTCGTGACCAGGCCCTCGGTCAGCCCGTAGAGCTCGATGAGCTCGCAGCCGAGCGCGCGCGGCACCGCGCGCTTGACCGCCAGCGGCAGCGGCGAGCCGCAGCACATCAGGGTCTCGAGCGAGCCGAGATCGCGTCCCGCGAGATCCGCCTCGAGCAGCCGCTGCAGCTGCACGGGCACGAACGCGCCGTGCGAGACGCGGTGCCGCTCGATCGCCTCGAGCAGCGCCGCGGGCGAGAACGCCGGCAGCACCACGATCGTGCCGCCGACGTGCAGCGTCGCGAGCATCGAGACCCACATGATGTTGGAGTACAGGCCCACCGAGCAGACGGTGACCGCGCCCGAGTGGTAGCGCAGCGCCAGACCGAGATCGGTCGCCCAGGCGAGCCGGCAGCCGTGGGTGTGCACGATGCCCTTGGGCAGCCCGGTCGTGCCGGAGCTGTAGATCACGTTGCACTCGTCGTCGGCGCCGACGCGCAGCCGCGGCGGCGTCGCCGGCTGCTCGTCCCGCCAGGCCGGCAGGTCGATCCAGCCACGCCCGGCCGGCGCATCGACCCCGAGCCGCGGCCAGCCCGCGCCGCCCGCGCGCGCCGCGGCGATCGCATCGATGCGCGCACAGTGCTCGCCGGACGCCGCCACGGCCGCAGCGCCGCAGTCCTCGAGCAGCGCGGCGACCGCGGCGTCGCTGATCGAGACGTTGATCGGCACCACCGAGACGCCGGCCCGGCCCGCGCCGAACAGCAGCTCGACCATTTCGAGCGAGTTCGACATCAGTACGGCGAGACGCGTACCCGGTGCGAGGCCGAGCGCCACGAGGCCGTTGGCGATGCGGCAGGTCGCGGCGTCGAACTGCGCCCAGCTGCGGCGCTGCGTGCCGCAGATCAGCGCCGTGCGGCCTGCGCGCCATCGCCCGGGATGGGCGATTAGCTCGGGCAGCAGCAGCGACGAGGCGTCGTACGCTCCGCTCATGCGGACCCTCCTGCGGACCGGCGCAGCGCGCCACTTGGGTGCGGCATCGCAGCGCTCAGTCGAAGCGATAGGTCGCCGTCAGCGTCACGGTGCGCGGATTGCCGTAGAACGCCAGCACCGAGTTGTCCGTGGCCGCGCCCGGGAAGTTGTAGCCCGAGGTGACGTAGCGCTCGTCCGAGAGGTTGCGGCCGTGCAGGCCGAGCTGCCAGCGCTCGTCGTCCGAGCTCCAGGTGACCGAGGCGTCGTACAGCCAGTAGGCCGCCTGGTCGAGCAGCGGGATCGGGATCTCGAACTGCTGGGTCGCACCGCGATACGAAGCCGAGGCCGTGAACCCGAGCCGCCCCGAGGCGAGCGGCACGCCATAGCTCAGGCTGACGTTGCCGGTCCAGTCGGGCGTGTTCTGCACATCGCGCTGGGCCGAGATGTCGATGCCGTTGACCAGGAACTCCGTGTACTCGGCGTCGATGTAGCCGAAGCTGAACTTCGCCGACAGCGCGTCGGTGAGCTGGAACGCGCTCTCGAGCTCGACGCCCTTCATCTCGGCCGCGCCGGCATTCGTGACCGTGCCGACGAATGAGACCGGCGGGCCCGGGATCACCAGCGAGCCGGGGATCTGCACGTCGGCGTAGTCCATGAAGAACACGGCCGTGTTGACCGTGGCCCGCCCGTCGAGGAACCTGGCCTTGGCGCCGAGCTCGTAGGACTCGACGGTCTCGGGCAGGAAGCCCTGGCGCACGTCGGCATTGGCGAAGTTGCCGCGCGGGTCGAAACCGCCACCCTTGAAGCCCTCGGAATAGGAAGCGTAGAGGTTCAGATCGCCGTTCGGCTGCCAGGCGACGATCGCGCGCGGCGTGAAGTCGGTGTCGGTGCGCGAGCCGATGAACTGCGGCACGACCTGCACGCCACCGACCACGACCGGCACCGTGATGCTGACCGCCGCGGCATTGCCGAAGAACGGCGAGTTCACGCCGAGGAAGTTGTCACGGATCACGCGCGAGCGGCGCTCATCGTCGGTGTAGCGCCCGCCGATCGTGAGGCTCCACTGCTCGGAGAGGTCGAACGTGGCCTCGCCGAACACGGCCCAGGTTTTGGTGTCGACGTCGCCGACGGTCAGCTGCGTGACGGTGTTGAACACCACGTCGAACACGTTGTAGGCGTTGGCATCGAGGTAGTAGGCACCGCCGACGATGGTGAGCCGGTCGCGCGTGTGGATGAGCTGGAACTCCTGGCTGGTCTGCTCGTTGGTGTAGACCACCAGGGCGTCGAACGAGCGCGCCGGCGTCGAGTCGAAGTCGATCGGCGACTCGGACTCATCCTCGCGGTACGCGGTCACCGACTTGAAGGTCCAGGCCTCGGACGGCGACCACTCGACGTTCAGCAGGCCGCCCTTGGCGAGCACGCTGTTGTCCTTCAGCGGCATGGTCAGCGTCACGCCGGAGGTCGTGTCGAAGTCGTCGCCGAGCAGCGTCTGCTGCGCCGTCGAGACGGTCGGCAGCAGCCGATAGCCCTGGCGCGGCGCGGAATCGTCGTCGGTATAATCGCCCGAGAGACGCACGGTCAGGCTCTCGACCGGCTGCCACTCCAGCGAGGCGCGCAATGCCAGCAGCTTCTTGTCGTAGTTCTCGTCGCCGGTGGTGCGGTTTTCGCCGAAGCCGTCGCGGTTGAAGCTCGCGACCGCACCGCCGACGCGGAAGGTATCCGAGACCGGCACCGAGCCGGACAGCACGCCGTCGACCTGGCTGTAGCTGCCGAGCGAGACGCGCGCCTTCAGCGTCGCCTGGTCGGCATCGAGCCGCCGCGTCACGTACTTGACGGCGCCGCCGATGGTGTTGCGGCCGTAGAGCGTGCCCTGCGGCCCGCGCAGCACCTCGATGCGCTCGACGTCGTAGACGTCGAGGATCGCGGCCTGCGGGCGGTTCAGGTAGACGTCATCGAGATAGATGCCGACGCCCTGCTCGAAGCCCGCGACCGGATCCTGCTGGCCGACGCCGCGGATGAAGGCGGTCAGCGTCGAATTGGTCGCGCGCGAGTTCTCGAGCGTGACGTTCGGCGTCTCCTGCGAGAGGTAGGTCAGGTCCTCGGCGCCGATGGTCTCGAGCGCGGCGCCCGAGAACGAGGAGACCGCGATCGGCACGTCCTGCAGCGACTCCTCGCGGCGCCGCGCCGTGACGGTGACTTCCTCGATGACCGGTTCGGCGGCGCCCTGGGCGCGGGCCGGCGCCGGTGCCAGCGTCGCAGCCGAGGCCAGCAGCGCGCCGGTGGCCGATGCCAGCGTGGCCCGGGTGATGGCGCGGCGGACCGCGCAGCGGACGGAAAGATGCATCGCGATACCCCTCTATTTCAACGACCGCTGAAATCTAATTCAACGCCCGTTGAAAAAGCAAGCCACCCCGCGTTGCGCGCAGGCAACCTACGCGGCATGCTTCGTTCCATGCCTCCTTCCACTGCAGCGCAAAAGACTCCGCCCGCCAGGCCCCGCGGCCCGCGGCCCGCGCGCGGCCGCCCGACCCGCGAGCGCATCCTCGACGCCGCCGAAAAGCTGTTCGCCCGCCGGGGCTTCCACGGCGTCTCGGTCCGCGACATCACGCAGGACGCCGGCGTCGACGTCGCGCTGGTCAACTACCACTTCGGCGGCAAGCAGGCGCTGCTCGACAGCGTGCTGACGCGCCGCTCCGAGATCCTGAACGCCGAGCGCATGCGGTTGCTGCAGGCCTGCATCGAGAAGGCCAGGCCCGGCCTGCCGGAGCTCACCGACGTCATCGACGCATTCACCCACCCGCTGCTGAACCGCTCCGGGCGTGGCGGCCCCGGCTGGAAGGCGTACTTCGCGCTCGTCGCCCAGATCAACAATTCGAACGAGTTCGGCGGCATGATCATGACCAGGTACTTCGACCCGGTCGTGCGCGTGTTCGTCGACACGCTGCGGCAGATCCTGCCGGAATGCGACCCGCGCGACGTCTACTGGAGCTATCACTTCCTGTCGGGCGCGCTGACCCTGACCTTCGCCGAGACCGGCCGCATCGACAACCTCTCGGGCGGCCTGTGCCGCTCGACGGACCTCGACAGCGTCCACGAGCGCCTCGTGCCGTTCGTCGCCGCCGGCTTCCGCGCGCTCTGCGCACAGGGCCTGGCCCGCCGTGCCGCGTCTGCCACGAAGCCGGCTCCTGCCGCGCGCCCACCGGCCACGGCCGCACGCCTGCCGGCGGCCACCGCCGACCGCGCTTCCGCTGCTCCGGCGCGCGCGGCGCGCAAGCCCCGCTGATGAATGCAGCGACGCGCACGGACCGGATCGCCCTGGTCACCGGTGCCGCGAGCGGCATCGGCCGCGGCGTCGCACTGCACCTTGCCACCGCCGGCTGGCAGGTCGCGGTCGCCGACCTCGATGCCGCGGCCACCGAGGCGACCGCCGCGGCGGTCCGCGCCGCCGGCGGCGTCGCGAGTGCGCACCGCGTCGACGTCACCGACGCCACCGGCGTCGCCGCGGCCGTCGCCGCGCTGCCCGCTCCGGTCACGCTGCTGGTCAATGCCGCCGGGCTGCAGCACGTCGCGCCGCTCGAGAGCTTCGATCTCGCACGCTTCCGCCTGCTGATCGACGTGATGCTGACCGGCGCCGCGATCACCTCCGCCGCCGTGCTGCCGGGCATGCGCGGGCAAGGCCATGGCCGCATCGTGCACGTCGGCTCCATCCATTCGCTGGTCG
>JADLDF010000170.1 GCA_020846815.1 Gammaproteobacteria bacterium
AAGCGCATGTCGGACCTCATCGCCGAGATCAGCGCTGCGAGCCGCGAGCAGGCGCAGGGCGTCGAGGAAGTGAACCGCGCCGTGACGCAGATGGATCAGGTCACGACCCAGAACGCTTCGCTGGTCGCCGAGGCGAGCTCGTCGACGCAGGCGCTGGCCGGCCAGGCCAGGTCGCTGGCGGAGCTGGTCGCGTTCTTCGACCTCGGGGCGGCGTCGTCGCGCCGCAGGGCCGGGACGGAGCGGCCCGCCGCCGCTCCGACGGCGGTCATCCGGGCAGAGGCGGCCGCCGTGAGCGCGCGGCGTGCGACGCCGAAGCCGGAAGTGGCCGCCGCGTCGGCCCGAGCCGCGGCGCCGAGGGTGGCCGCCGGCGGCAACGACGATGAAGAGTGGGATTCGTTCTGAACATGACGGACTGCCTGGACCGGACGGACTGCGGCAACTTGCGGCTCAAGCTGCCAGTCGCGGCGGCCGATACCCGGCAGGCAGCCGCCGCGCGGCTGTCCGGCGCGTGCCCCGAGCCCCGGCCCGCCTGCCAAGAGGAGTGATGCGAGGATGAGTGCGGACATCAAATTCCTGGTCGTCGACGATTTCTCGACCATGCGCCGGATCATCAAGAACCTGCTGCACGACCTGGGCTACAAGAACGTCAGCGAGGCCGATGACGGCACCACGGCACTGCCGATGCTGAAAAGCGGGAAGTTCGATTTCCTGATCACCGACTGGAACATGCCCGGCATGCCGGGCCTCGATCTGCTCAAGCAGGTGCGGGCCGATGCGGCGCTCGCCGGGATGCCGGTGCTGATGCTGACGGCGGAGGCCAAGCGCGAGCAGATCGTCGAGGCCGCGCAGGCCGGCGTCAACGGCTATGTGATCAAACCGTTCACCGCTGCGACGCTGAAGGAGAAGATCGACAAGATCCTCGCGTCGCGGGCCGTGCCGGCCGCATGAACGCGATGACCGCCTCGTCCTTTCCGGAGCGGCGCGAGCAGTACGCCGCGCTGCTCGGCGCGCTCGGCGAGGCGCTGCAGGACGACGACGAGATGCGATTCCACTCGCTCGCCCGCCGGCTCGGCGAGGGCTGCGAGAGCGACGCGATCCACGACCTGCGGCAGATTACCGGCGACCTGCAGGCCGCGCTGGAACGTTTCCGTCGCGACTCGCGCCTCGACGACCTCGCGACCCGCGAGGTGCCCGACGCGCGTGCGCGTCTCGAGCACGTGATGCGCCTCACCGACGATGCGGCACACACCACGCTCGATCTCGTGGAGCAGTCCTGCCCGATCGCCGACCGTGCCGCCACCGGTGCCGGCGACCTGCTGGACGCCTGGAACGGCCCGCAGCGGCCGAGCCGCAGCGAGGTCCGCGCCTATCTCGACGAGACCCGCGGCGGCCTCGGCCAGGTGCGCGAGAAGCTCTCGCAGGTGCTGCTCGCGCAGGGCTACCAGGACCTGACCGGACAGATCATCCGCGGCGTGATGAAGCTCGTCGACGAGCTCGAGGTGGCGCTGACCCACATGGTGCGCATCTCGGGCGGGAGCGTGGAGGCTTCGCCGGCGCCGGGCGAAGCCGTGACCGACGCGGCCGGTGCCGCACGGGGCTTCGGCCCGGTGGTGCCCGGCGTCGCGCACGGCGCGACCGTCAGCGGTCAGACCGACGTCGACGCGCTGCTCTCCGATCTGGGCATGTGAATACACGAGACAGGCGCGCCGCAGCAGTCATCCCGAGGCCATTTCCATGACGATCGACCTGACGCAGTTCCACGAATCCTTCTACGAGGAGAGCTTCGAGGCCATCACCTCGATGGAGGACGCGCTGCTGCAGCTGAACGTCGGCACGCCCGACCCGACGACCATCAATACGATCTTCCGCGTCGCCCATTCGATCAAGGGCGGCGCCGCGACTTTCGGCTTCAACGAGGTCGCCTCGTTCACGCACACCCTGGAGACCCTGCTCGACGAGCTGCGCGGCCAGCGCATGCAGGTCACGCAGCAGATTTCCGACCTGCTGCTGAAATCGGTCGACGTGCTGCGCGACATGCTGCGCGCGCAGCAGGCCGGCAAGAGCGCCGATGCGCAGACAGTGGCCGACCTGCAGTTCGATCTCGAGCTGGTCGTCGCGCAGAAGAATGCGGCACCTGCCGTCGCGCCTGCGATCGCACCGGCTGCCGCGCCTGCCGTGGCGCCCGTCGTGGCCGCGCCGGCGACGGTGGCGGAACCGACCGCGGCAGCGCCTCCCGCCGCTGCTGCCATTGCCGCCGTGCCGCTGTGGCGGATCGAGTTCCGGCCTTTCCTGCAACTGCTGGCGCGCGGCAACGATCCGCTGCGCATGTTCGGTGAGCTCGCCCAGCTCGGCGACCTCGCGGTCAGCGCCGACGTCTCCGGCATGCCGTCGCTCGAGGACATGGATCCCGAGAACTGCTACATCCGCTGGACGCTCGAGCTGCAGACCGGGGCACCGCGCGAGGCAATCGCCCAGGCCTTCGACTGGGCCGAAGGCGACTGCGAGCTCTCGATCGAGCCATCGAGCCATGCGTCGTTGCCCGCCGCCACGGTTGCCACGGCCGCCGTCGCTGCGCCTGCGCCTCTGGCTGCGACAGGGCAGGCAACCGCAGCCCTGCCCGTGTCCGGGGCCGCCACATCAGCGGCCGACGCCTCGGCCGAGGTCGCGGCGGCCGATATCTCCGCCACGACGCCCATCGCCAAAGCCGCGCCGGCGGCACCGACAGCAGTCGCAACTGCGCCTCACGCGGGTGAGCCGGCCGCAGCCGCGGCCGCGCCCCGCGCAGCCGAAACGGCCGCGGCGGCCGCTGCGCCCCGTGCGAGCGAGCCGGCCGTGGCCGCGAAATCCGCCGGTGCCGGCAACGACTCCAGCTCGATCCGCGTCAGCATCGAAAAGATCGACGAGCTCATGAACAACGTCGGCGAGCTCGTGATCACGCAGTCGATGCTCAGCCAGCTCGGCGGCGCCTTCCAGGGCGCGCAGGGTGAGCGCCTGCGCACCGGGCTCGCGCAGCTCGAACGCAGCGTGCGCGAGCTGCAGGAGAGCGTCATGCGGGTGCGCATGGTGCCGATCAGCTTCGTCTTCAGCCGCTTTCCGCGCATGGTCCGCGACCTGTCGCAGCGCCTCGGCAAGAACGTCGAGCTGAAGATGACCGGTGGCGAGACCGAGCTCGACAAGACCGTGCTCGAGAAGATCGGCGATCCGCTGGTGCACCTCGTGCGCAACGGCATCGACCACGGCATCGAGATGCCGGACGTGCGGCGCGCCGGCGGCAAGCCCGAGACCGGCACGCTGCACCTGCACGCCTATCACCGCGGCGGCAACATCACTGTCGAGGTCAGCGAAGACGGTGCCGGGCTCAAGCGCGAACGGATCCTGGGCAAGGCGAAGTCGAAGGGCCTGGTGCCGGCCGATGCCGAGCTGACCGACGCACAGGTCAACGAGCTGATCTTCCTGCCCGGCTTCTCGACCGCCGACCAGGCGACCGACGTCTCCGGACGCGGCGTCGGCATGGACGTGGTCCGCCGCAACATCGAGGAGCTCGGCGGCACGGTCGAGATCCGCAGCGAGGAGGGCAAGGGCTCGCGCTTCATCATCAACCTGCCGCTGACGCTCGCCATCGTCGACGGCCAGACCATCGCGGTCGACGGCGAGAGCTACATCGTGCCGCTGACCGCGATCGTCGAATCACTGCAGCTGCGTCCGGGCATGATCCAGTCGGTGGTCGGGCGTGGCGAGGTCCTGTCCTTCCGTGGCGAATACCTGCCGGTGCTGCGACTGCGCGAAGTGTTCGGCCGCGGCAGCGGGGCGCGCCAGAACGGCGGCCTCGTGATGGTGGTCGAGGGCGACGGCCGGCGCGTCGGCATCTGCGTCGACGAGCTGCTCGGGCAGCAGCAGGTGGTCGTCAAGACCCTGGAGACCAACTACCACCGCGTCGACGGCGTCGCCGGCGCGACCATCCTGGGCGACGGCTCGGTTGCGCTGATCCTCGACATCGCCGGCCTGTCGCGCCGGCTGGTCGACCGCGCTGCCGCGTGAAGCGTGATGTGCTTCACACCGGACACGTGACCGCGCGCACGAAGCAACGAAATTCAGGCCGGACCGGATTCTTGTTTGCCGCCGGTCTGCCGATAACCCTGTCTGTGGAACGCAGTCGCCAGCGGCGCCCGCGTCCGATCGAGCACAACGGAGCCGAGCACAATGTCGAACGTCATTCTTGCAGTCGATGACTCGCCGTCGATGCGGCAGATG
>JADLDF010000171.1 GCA_020846815.1 Gammaproteobacteria bacterium
ATCTGGTTTCCCCCTGGCGAGTCCGCCAAGAGTACGCCGCCGAACGAGGCGTGCAATAGAATGACCCGTCCTGTTTGCAGGGCATCGACGTGGGCCTGTTGCGCAGACTGCTGACCTCGATCGTCGCAACGTTGCGCGCCAACCCGCTGCCGGTGGACTGACTTTTCTGGCGGGCAACCCGTGGCCGTTCATTCCACGCGCCGCAACGCCTGGCCCTCGAGACCGATCAGACCCGGGCGGAAGTTGGGATCGTCGGTCAGCAGGTAACTACCGTCGCGCACGCGCCAGGCGTGCTGGTAGGTGTTGTCGAGTTGCACGACGCCGCCGGCGACCGGCTCATGGTAGGTCTCGACGCCGCGTATGGCCTCGACGAATTCGCGTTGCTGGCGGTCACTCGAGAGACTGCGCTGGTCGTAGAGCCGGTCGTTCACTTGCCGGTTGGCGTCCAGTGCCTGCATCCGTGCCTGGTGGGCCTGGTTCATCGCCTGGAGCTGTTGCTGCGATATGTTGCCGGCGCGGATCGCCGCTTCGAAGGCCGCCTGCTGCTTGCGGCGGTTGTGCTCGAACACGCGGTTGTTCCATTCCGACATATGCAGCATCGACCGCTCGACCAGATCTGCGAGTCGCAGGTCGAAGCCGTCCGCCGGCCCTCGCATGAACGCCACCGACAGGGGGACGGCGTCGAGCGTTTCCTGGCCGACACGCCCGGGATTCATGATGTCCATCATCCGCGTCTCGTTGAACATCACGACAGCGCGAATCACGTCCCGGGTCTCACGGCCGTCGACGTTCGTTGCCACCATGATCTCGCCGGCCTCGGCGCGCTGTCGCGCCTGCAGCAGATCCGACTGCATCGCCGGAAGCTGGCGCAGCATCTCGACGACGGGGCGCGCGAGATCGGGCCGCGCCCGGAAGTCGAGGATCCTGCCTCGCGGGAACGTCTGCTGGGCCAGACCCTCCAGGTATTGCTGGACGTTGGTCCAGCCGGGCCCCTCGCAAGGACCGCGCGTCATGGGGATCGGGAGGTAGGAGCGCACGATTTGCCACTTCGGTTGCGGCACGAACGCCAATACGGATACGCCATCGGGCGCGGTGATGGACCAGCGCACGGCGTAGTCGGAGCCGGCGCAGGGATTCTGCACGTTCCAGACGACGCCACCCTCGGCACGCCAGCCCACCGGCACCAGCACGCGGTAGGCCACCAGGGGCCGCTCGAAGCCCTGGCCATCGACGATGTCGGCGGGTTGGACGCGCCAGGTACCCCGCGGGAGAGAGCCGCTGTTTGGAGCCATCCCCGCGCCGACGGAGAGGGCGCGCGTCACAGTGGTTTGACCGGGCAGACTCGCATCGATCGTGCTCGACGCATCCGCTGCAGGGTCATGCGTCGCATCGGCCGTCGGCCCCGTGACCGACTCCGGACTCCCGCAGCCAGCGAACAGGACAGCCAACGTCAATCCGCTCAGCCAAGTGCGCATGTCGCGGTTACCCGTCTGGATTCTCAGGCATCAGACACTACAGCAGCCTCTCGATCGGCAGCAGCCCGAGCAGGCGCACGAGCAGCTTGCGGCCGAAGCTGGCGTGCGGCTCGCGGTCGTAGCGCTCTTCGCTGCCATCGGCGCGCCGCTCGATCCACTCGAGGCGGCCGTCGGAGAAGGGCCGGGAAACCGCCGAGATGATTGGCCCGGGCTGCGGCATGCCGCCGACTCTACACCCCTATCCGTTGCGCCTTCGCGGCACGCAGCGCCCGCGTGACGCGCCCGGCCTGCCGGTATACTCGCCGGCCGAATCCCGCGACGTCGCCGGCCGGCCCGGCCCAGCCATGCCCAAGACCTTCCAGGAACTGATCTTCGCGCTGCAGAAATACTGGTCCGACCAGGGCTGTGTGATCCTGCAGCCCTACGACATGGAGATGGGCGCGGGCACCTTCCACACCGCCACATTCCTGCGCGCGATCGGCCCCGAGCCCTGGAGCGCGGCCTACGTGCAGCCCTCGCGCCGCCCGACCGACGGCCGCTACGGCGACAACCCGTTCCGCCTGCAGCGCTACTACCAGTTCCAGGTGGTCATCAAGCCCTCGCCGCTCGACATCCTCGATCGCTACGTCGGCTCGCTGAAGATGCTCGGCTTCGATCCGCTGGTGCACGACATCCGCTTCGTCGAGGACAACTGGGAGTCGCCGACGCTCGGCGCCTGGGGCCTCGGCTGGGAAGTCTGGCTCAACGGCATGGAAGTCACGCAGTTCACCTATTTCCAGCAGGTCGGCGGCCTCGACTGCCGGCCCGTGACCGGCGAGATCACCTACGGCCTCGAGCGCCTGGCGATGTACCTGCAAGGCGTCGACAGCGTGTTCGACCTCGTCTGGACCGACGGGCCGCTCGGCCGCGTCACCTATCGCGACGTCTACCACCAGAACGAGGTCGAGCAGTCGGCCTACAACTTCGAACATGCGGACGTGCCGGTGCTGCTGCGCCACTTCGACGAGCAGGAGGCCGCCTGCCAGAAGCTGCTCGAGGCGAAGCTCGCACTGCCCGCCTACGAGCAGGTGCTGAAGGCCTCGCACACTTTCAACCTGCTGGACGCGCGCCGCGCGATCTCCGTGACCGAACGCCAGCGCTACATCCTGCGCGTGCGCACGCTGGCGCGCGGCGTCGCCCAGGCCTACTACGACAGCCGCGAGGCTCTCGGCTTCCCGATGGTGGCGAAATGAGCGTCGCGAGTGCCGCTGTGCAGGATTTCCTGGTCGAGCTCGGCACCGAGGAGCTGCCGCCGCTCGCGCTGCCCGAGCTCGAGCGCGCGTTCGCCGCCGGCATCGAGAAGGGCCTCGCCGAGGCCGGTCTCGCGCACGGCGAGCTGAAATCGTTCGCCGCGCCGCGCCGCCTCGCCGTGCTGGTGCACGGCCTCGCCGCGCGCCAGCCGGACCAGCAGATCAAGCGTCGCGGGCCGCCGGTCAATGCCGCGTTCGACGCCGAGGGCAAGCCGACGCGCGCCGCGCTGGCGTTCGCCGAGAGTACCGGCGTCACGGTCGAGCAGCTCGCGCGCGTCAAGGAAGGCAAGGGCGAGTTCCTGTTCCACGAGGGCAGCAAGGCCGGTGCATCGACGCCTACGCTGCTGCCCGGCATCGTGCAGGCCGCGCTCGATGCGCTGCCGATCCCGAAGCGCATGCGCTGGGGCGCGGGCGCGGCCGAATTCGTGCGCCCCGTCCACTGGCTGCTGATGCTGTTCGGCGCCGCGGTGGTGCCGGCGCGGATCCTCGACGCCGACTCCGGCAAGACGACCCGCGGCCACCGTTTCCACGCACCCGCGCCGCTGCCGCTGATCGCGCCCGCCGACTATGCGGCGACGCTGCGCCAGCGCGGCCGCGTGCTCGCCGATTTCGCCGAGCGCCGCGAACGCATCCGCTCGCAGGTGCTGGCGCGCGCCCAGACGCTCGGCGGCCGCGCGGTCGTCGACGAGGCGCTGCTCGATGAAGTCACGGCGCTGGTCGAGTGGCCGATCGCGGTCGAGGGCCGCTTCGAGGACCGCTTCCTCGCACTGCCGCGCGAGGTGCTGGTCTCGACGCTGCAGGAGCACCAGCGCTACTTCGCGGTCGAGGATGCGAACGGCGCGCTCACGCCGTGGTTCATCACGGTCAGCAACATCGAGAGCCGCGAGCCGGCGCGCGTGCGCGCGGGCAATGAGCGCGTCGTACGCCCGCGCCTCTCGGACGCAGCCTTCTTCTACGAACAGGACCGCAAGCGGCCGCTCGAGGGCTTCGCCGCCGGGCTTGACGCCGTCACCTTCCAGGCGAAACTCGGCTCCGTCGGCGACAAGGCGCGCCGCGTCGGCGCGCTGGCAACACAGCTCGCCCCGGCGGTCGGCGCCGACGCCGCGCAGATCGCGCGCGCCGCCCGGCTCGCCAAGTGCGACCTGCAGAGCGCCATGGTCGGCGAGTTCCCCGAGCTGCAGGGCATCATGGGCGCGTACTACGCAGCCGCCGACGGCGAGAGCGCCGAGGTCGCGGCCGCGGTGCGCGAGCATTATCAGCCGCGCGGCGCCGGCGACGCGCTGCCCGCGACCCGCACCGGCGTCGCGGTCGCGCTCGCCGACAGGCTCGACACGCTCGCCGGCATTTTCGCGATCGGCCAGAAGCCCTCGGGCACCAAGGACCCTTTCGGCCTGCGCCGCGCCGCGATCGGCTGCCTGCGCATCATCCTCGAGAAGCGGCTCGACCTCGACCTGCGAACCTTCATCGCGGCGGCGCTCGAGGCGCAGCCGGTCCGCAACGCCGCGGCGGCCGACGAGCTGCTCTCCTTCATGATGGAGCGGCTGCGCGCCTGGTATCTCGTGGAGGGCCAGCGCGACGGCCGGCGGGAAGGCGAGCGTGAAGGTCCGCCGGACGCAGCCCATGCGCCTGCAGCGGTGACCACCGAAATGTTCGACGCGGTGCTCGCCGCGCAACCCTCGGCGCCGCTCGACTTCGACGCGCGCCTGCGCGCGCTCGCCGCGTTCCAGCAGCGCCCCGAAGCCGCGAGCCTCGCCGCGGCGAACAAGCGCATCGCCAACATCCTGCGCAAGTCCGAAGGCGCGGCGCCCGGCGCGGTCGACCCCGCGCTGCTCAAGGAGCGTGCGGAACGCGCGCTGCACGTCGCGGTCGAGGCGCTCGAAGGCGAGGTCGCTCGCGCGGTCGAGGCGCGCGACTACGACGGCGCGCTGGCGCGCCTCGCCTCGCTGCGGCCACCGATCGACGCATTCTTCGAGGACGTCATGGTCAACGATCCGGATGCCGCGCTGCGCGCCAACCGGCTCGCGCTGGTCGCGGCCATCGCCAGGCTGTTCGGCGGCATCGCCGACCTGTCACGTCTGCCCGGCTAGACGGAGCGCGCGGCGATGCAGTGGCTGCGGTCGCTGGTCTTCACGGCATTCATGTTCGCGTGGACGTTCGCCTACGCGGTGTTCTTCGTGCTCGTGTCGTGGCTGTTCCCGGTGGCGACGCGCTACCGGCTCGCCGCCTGGTATGCCGCGCGCCTGCTCGGCGGCCTGCGGCTGATCTGCCGGCTGGACTATGAAGTCACGGGGTTCGAGAACATCCCGGACGAGCCGCACGTCGTGCTGTGGAAGCACTCTTCGGCCTGGGAGACCTTCGCGCAGTTCCTGATCGGGCCGCCGAAGGTGCTGGTGCTCAAGCGCGAGCTGATCTTCATCCCGTTCTTCGGCTGGGGCCTCGCGCAGCTGCGCTCGATCGCGATCGACCGTCGCGCCGGTGCCTCGGCCGTAACGCAGGTCATCGGTCAGGGGACTGCGCGGCTGAAGGAAGGCCTCAGCATCCTCGTCTATCCCGAGGGCACGCGCGTACCTGCCGGCGAGACGCGCAAGTTCGGCGTCAGCGGCGCGCTGCTCGCGAGCCGCGCCGGCTGCCTCGTCGTGCCCGTGACCCACGACGCCGGCTACTACTGGCCGCGCCGCGGCCTGCTGAAAAAGCCGGGCACCATCCGCGTCGTCATCGGCAGGCCGATCCCGGCGGCCGGCCGCGAGGCGCGCGAGATCAATGCCGAGGCCCAGGACGCGATCGTCACGACGCTGGAACAGATCCGCCGCCGCCGCTCGGTGCCGCCGCCGCCGGCAGCCTGAGCAGATCCGGCCAGGTAGTGCCGGAAATCACACCCGCGGTCCGCGCACCCGGTACCGGCCAGCTCCACCGAAAGCGGGCAAGACCCGACAACTCGTCTAAGATGGCGACGTGCTGCGCACCCTCGCCGACCTGTTCGCCGCTCTCAAGCCCGCGCGCCGCGATGCCGATCCGGCCGAGCAGGAGCATGCCCTGCAGCTCGCGACCGCGGTGCTGCTGGTCGAGGTCATGCGTGCCGACACCGAGCATCGCGACACCGAGA
>JADLDF010000172.1 GCA_020846815.1 Gammaproteobacteria bacterium
GCCGCCACCGCCGACCGGCACTGCGACCACCTCGAGGCCCGGCACTTCGCACAGCAGCTCGAGCGCCGCCGTGCCCTGGCCCGCGATCACGCGCGCATCGTCGAACGGATGCACGAGATGCGCCGGCCCCGTCTCGAGCCAGTCGGCGAGCGCCGTCTCGCGCGCCGCGAGACCCGGCGCGCAGCGCCGGATGCTCGCACCGGCCGCGGCGACGGCCGCAAGCTTCGGTGCCGCGGCGTCCGCGGGGATCACGACCTGGCAGGGCACGCCGAGGGCGCGCGCGGCCAGCGCGAGCGCGGTGCCGTGGTTGCCCGAGGAATGCGTAGCGACGGGCAGGCTGCGCGCCTCAGCCGGACGCTGCAGCAGCGCGTTCATCGCGCCGCGGTACTTGAAGGCGCCGCCGTGCTGCAGGTTCTCGCACTTCAGGAACACCTGCCGCCCGCAGAGCGCGTCGAACGTCGGCGAGCTCGCGACCGGAGTGCGCCGGAGCCAGGGCGCGAGCCGACCGAGCGCCCCGACCACGGCGTCGAAGCCCGGCAGGTCGGGCCCGGCGGCCGTGCCTGCGCCGGCGTCGCTCACGAGCGGCCCGGGCCGCGATACTCCGGAGCGATCAACGACTCGCGGTAGTGTCGCAGCTCGCGCACGGATTCGCGGATGTCGTCGAGCGCGAGATGGGTGCCGCTCTTGACGAAGCGGCCGAGGACTTCGGGTGCCCAGCGCCGCGCCAGCTCCTTCAGCGTGCTGACGTCGAGGTTGCGGTAATGGAAGAAACGCTCGAGCTGCGGCATGTGCCGCGCCAGGAAGCGCCGGTCTTGGCAGATGCTGTTGCCGCACATCGGCGAGCGTCCCGGCTCGACGTGGCGGGAAAGGAACGCGAGCGTCTCGCGCTCGGCATCGGCGACGCTGCAGCGGCTCGCGCGCACGCGCTCCAGCAGGCCGGAGGAACCGTGCTGGCGCTGGTTCCAGTCGTCCATGCGCGCGAGCGCGGTCTCGTTCTGGTGGATCGCGATGACCGGCCCTTCCTCGACGAGCTCGAGCTCGCCCGTGGTGACGAGCGTCGCGATCTCGATGATGTCGTCGGACTCGGGGCGCAGCCCCGTCATCTCGAGGTCGATCCAGATCAGAGGGTCGGCGGCCGGCATGATGCGCGAGTCTACCAGAGCCCCGCCGCGGCCCCCGACGCCGACTGCGGCGCATGGACAAGCCGCGGCCGCAGATCCTAGAGTGGCCACGCCTCCACCCCGGAGGCCAGCCGGCCGGAAACAGCTTGCGAGCCCAGGTCATCGCCGCATTCGGACGTCACCTCCGCGTCCGCGAGCCCGAGGGCGCCGAACACGACGCGCGCCCCTTCGGCCGCCGGCTGGAGATCGTCTGCGGCGACACCGTGCACTGCGAGCGCGATGCGGCGCACGACGAGATCCACGTCGTCGAAGTGCTGCCGCGCCGCACGGCACTGTACCGCTCCAATGCCCGCGGCGACGCGGAGGTCGTGGTCGCCAACGTGACGCTGCTCGCCGTGGTGATCGCGCCGCGCCCGGCGCCGGACCTGTTCGTCGTCGACCGCTACCTGTGCGCAGCGGCCTCGGGCGGCATGCGCGCACTGCTGGTGCTCAACAAGCTGGACCTCGACGACGCCGCGGCGCTGCGCACTGCGCTCGGCGCATACGAACAGGCCGGCTACGAAGTGCTGTCGGTCGCGGCGCGCGAAGGGCACAACGTGCCGATCCTGGCACACGCGCTCGAGGGGCAGACAGGGGTGCTGCTCGGCCAGTCGGGGGTCGGCAAGTCGTCGCTGGTCGCGCGGCTCGTACCGGCGTCGGGCCACGCGATCCAGACCGGCGAGCTCGTGCGTGGCGAGGAAGGCCGGCACACGACCACGAGCTCGCGCCTGTACGATCTGCCGGGCGGTGGCCATCTGATCGATTCGCCGGGCGTGCGCGATTTCGCTCCGGCGATCCAGACGCTGGAGCGGGCCAGTCTCGGCTTCGTCGAGGTCGATGCCCTGGCGCCCGGCTGTCGCTTCGCCGACTGCCGCCACCTGGCCGAGCCGGGCTGCGCGGTCCGCGACGCGGCCCAGGCCGGCAGGCTGGACGCGAGACGCTACGAGAGCTACCGCCGCATGCGGCGGCTGTTCCAGGACCTCAATGCGGCCCAGGGTCCAGGACGGCGCCCGTCGCGGTCGCCGTCCCGCTGAACGGACTCAGCCCAGCGACTGGCGACCGGCGAGCGCGTGCGCCAGCGTGCCGCTGTCGATGTACTCCAGCTCGCCGCCGATCGGCACGCCGTGGGCGATCCGGGTGGCGCGCACGCGATGGGCGCGCGCGAGCTCGGACAGGAAATGGGCGGTCGCCTCCCCTTCGACGGTCGGGTTGGTCGCCAGGATCAGCTCCTGGACCTCGCCGGCGCCGAGCAGCGACTCGAGCTCGCGCACGCCGATCTGCTCGGGACCGATGCCATCGAGCGGCGAGAGATGCCCCATCAGCACGAAATAGCGGCCACGGAACCCGCCCGACTGCTCGATCGCGACCACGTCGGCCGGCGACTCGACGACGCAGACCAGCGAAGCGTCGCGCTGACCGGAGGCGCAGATCGAGCACAGCTCACCCTCGGTGAACATCCGGCAACGCGCGCAGCGACCGACTGACTGCAGCGCCGTGTCCAACGCGCCGGCGAGCAGGCTCGCGCCTGCTCGTCCCTCCTGCATCAGGTGGAAGGCCATGCGCTGCGCGGTCTTCGGGCCGACGCCCGGGAGCGCGCGCAGCGCGTCGATGAGCTGGGCGAGTGCGGGAGTGAGCTTCACGGAAACCTTCGGCCGGGGCGCAAAATCAGATACGCCTGCGCCTGGTGACAGGTCGAGGCCATGTCAGAACGGCAGCTTCATCCCCGGCGGCAGGCGCATGCCGGCCATGAGCCCCGACATGCGCTGCTGAGTCGCCGCCTCGAGCTTGCGCACGGCGTCGTTGCAGGCCGCCGCGATCAGGTCTTCGAGCATCTCGCGATCGTCACCGAACACCGCCGGCTCGATCTGCACACGCTTGACCTCGTGGCGACCGGTCATGGTGACCTTGACCATGCCACCGCCGGCCTCGCCGACGATCTCCATGGCCGCGATCTCCTCTTGCGCCTTCTGCATGTTGCGCTGCAGAGCCTCGGCCTGCTTCATCATGTTCCCGAAGTTCGCCATCGTTGGTCCTCTGGGTTAGCGTATGCGTGTCAGCGATGTGGCCGGACCGTATCCGGCTTCAGCGTCGCGCCGAACTTCTCCTTCAGCGCCCGCACGGTCGGATCCGCCTCGAGAGACTCGCGCGCGGCGACGAGCTGTTCCTGCGCCTGCCGCTCCTCGACCCGCGCCGGCGTCTCGGCCGGCAGCTCGCCGA
>JADLDF010000173.1 GCA_020846815.1 Gammaproteobacteria bacterium
AAGTGAAGCGCCAGGCCGAGGCCGAGGGTCTCGACCGGGTCTTCAAGGACGCCGGTGCCGACTGGCGCGAGTCCGGCTGCTCGATGTGCCTCGGCATGAACGGCGACACGGTGCCCAAGGGCGAGTACTCGGTCAGCACCAGCAACCGCAACTTCGAAGGCCGCCAGGGCGTCGGCGCGCGCACCCTGCTCGCGAGCCCCGAGACCGCCGCGGCCTCCGCGGTGCGCGGCCGGGTCACCGACCCGCGCGAGTTCGTGAACACCTGAGCCGCCGGCCCGAGGAGGAGACAGAGCATGCAGGCCATCAAGAAGATCCGCTCGCGCACCGTGGTGATGCCGGCGGTCAACATCGACACCGACCAGATCATTCCGGGACGCTTCCTGACCACGATCACCAAGGAAGGGCTCGGCCGGCAGCTGTTCGCCGACTGGCGCTACGACGCCGCCGGCAACCCGAAGCCCGACTTCATCCTGAACCGTCCCGAGGCGCGTGGCTGCGAGATCCTGGTCGCGGGCCGCAATCTCGGCTGCGGCTCCTCGCGCGAGCACGCGCCCTGGGCCCTGCTCGACTACGGCTTCAAGGCCGTGATCAGCACCGAGATCGCCGACATCTTCCGCAACAACTCGCTGAAGAACGGCCTGGTACCCGTCATCGTCGACGAGGCGACGCACCAGTGGCTGCTCGCCAACGCCGGCGCCGAGGTCGAGATCGACCTTGAGACCACGACGCTGAACCTGCCGGATGGCCGCAAGCTCAAGTTCCCGATCGAGCCCTTCCCGCGCTACTGCATCCTCAATGGCGTCGACGAGCTCGGCTTCATCCTCTCGAAGGAAGCGCAGATCGCCGCCTACGAAGCCCGCCGGCCGCGCGCATGAAGGCGAAGGTCGCAGTCCTGGGGGGCGATGGCATCGGCCCCGAGGTCGTCGCGCAGGCCGTGCGCGTGCTCGAGGCCACGGCGCGCCTGTTCGGTCACGAGCTCACGCTGACGCCGGCCGAGTTCGGCGGCGTCGCGATCGACGCTTGCGGCGACGGCCTGCCGCCGCAGACGCTGCGCGCCTGCCTCGAGTCCGACGGCGTGCTGCTCGGCGCGATCGGCGGCCCGAAGTGGGGTCCGACGGCACCGGTGCGTCCCGAGCCCGCCCTGCTGCGGCTGCGCAGCGAGCTCGGCGTCTACGCCAACGTCCGGCCCATCAAAGTGCTCGCTGCGCTGCGCGACGCCTCGGTGATCAAACCGGAGATCCTCGACGGCGTCGACCTGGTGTTCGTGCGCGAGCTGACCGGCGGCATCTACTTCGGCCGGAAGGAGCGCCGCGGCGATCGCGCGATCGACGAATGCGCCTACACCGTCGCCGAGATCGAGCGCATCACCCGCGTCGCCGGCCGGCTCGCGAACGCGCGCCGCGGCCGCATCGTGCAGATCGACAAGTCGAACGTACTCGAGACCTCGCGCCTGTGGCGCGAGGTCAGCGAGCGCGTGATCAGGAGCGAGTTCCCGGGCGTGTCGATCGAGCACATGTTCGTCGATGCCGCCGCGATGCATCTGATCCGCCGGCCGCGCGACTTCGACGTGCTGCTGACCGAAAACCTGTTCGGCGACATCCTCACCGACGAGGCCGCGATGCTCGCGAGCTCGCTCGGCGTGCTGCCCTCGGCCTCGCTCGGCGAAGGCCGCCGCGGACTCTACGAGCCGATCCACGGCTCGGCGCCGGACATCGCTGGCCGCGGCATCGCCAACCCCTGCGGCACGATCTTGAGCGCCGCGCTGCTGCTGCGCCATTCGCTTGGGCTAGAGGCCGAGGCCGCAGCGATCGAGGCGGCCGTCGAGGCCGCGATCGCCGGCGGGGCACGCACGGCCGACATCGCCGAGCGCGGCGCGGCGTCGATCGGCACGGCCGCGATGGGCGACGCGGTGCTGGCGCGGCTGCGGCGCTGAGCGCCCTGCGGCCTCTCAGCCGGCCGCGGTGATGGCCCGCTGCAGGCCGGCGGCGAGGTCGCGCTGCAGGTCTTCGAGCGCCTCGATGCCGATCGACAGGCGCAGCAGACCATCGACCAGGCCGGCACGGGCGCGCGCTTCGGGTTCCATGGCCGCATGCGTCATGGTCGCCGGGTGAGCCACGAGGCTCTCCACGCCGCCGAGCGATTCGGCCAGCGAGAACAGCTCCAGCCCCTCGACGAAGGCCTTGACCGCCGGCAGTCCGCCGGCGAGCTCCAGCGTGACGATCGCGCCGAAGCCCGACTGCTGGCGCCGCGCGACGTCGTGGCCGGGATGGCCGGGCAGGCCCGGATACCAGACGCGGCGCACGCCGCGCTGCGCCGCGAGCCACGGCGCCAGTGCGTTGGCATTGCGCTCGTGCACGGCCAGGCGCGCGTGCAGCGTGCGTAGGCCGCGCAGCGTCAGGAAGCTGTCGAAGGCGGAAGCCGTGAGGCCGAGCGCATTCGCCCACCAGGCGAGCTGCTCGGCGAGCCCGGCCGTGGCGGCGACGACCGCGCCGCCGACCACGTCGCTGTGGCCGTTGATGTACTTGGTCGTCGAGTGCACGACCAGGTCGGCGCCGAGCGCCAGCGGGCGCTGCAGCGCCGGCGACAGGAAGGTGTTGTCGACGACCACCAGTGCGCCGCGCGCATGGGCGAGCGCGGCCAGCGCCTCGATGTCGGTGATGCGCAGCAGCGGATTGCTCGGCGTCTCGATCCACAGCAGCGCCGCCGGCTGCGCGAGCGCGGCCTCGACGGCACCCGGAGCGCCGAAGTCGACGAAGTCCACGGCGAGCTCGCCGCGCCGGTGCCAGGCGCTGAACAGCCGGAACGAGCCGCCGTAGCAGTCGTGCGGTGCGACGATGCGCGACCCGACGCGCAGCAGGTGCCCGACCAGCGCGACCGCACCCATGCCGGTGCCGGTGATGGTCGCGCCTGCTCCACCCTCGAGATCCGCGAGCGCATCGGCCAGCAGGTCGCGCGTCGGATTGCCGGAGCGCGAATAGTCGTACTTGCGCTTGTCGCCGAAGCCGCGGAACGCGAAGGTCGAGGTCAGGTGGATCGGCGGCACGACCGCGCCCGTGACCTCGTCGGTCTCGAGTCCGGCGCGCACGGCACGGGTGGCAGCATCGAAAGGCGTCGTCATCCTCAGGCTCCGGGCAGTTTCGCGAAAATCGGCTTCAGGACCTCGGCTTCCTTGAGGAAGGCATCGTGGCCATAGACCGAGGAAATCTCCTGCAGCTTGGCGTGCGGCAGGCGCGCGACCATGGCGCGCATGTCGGCCACCGGCACGAGCTGGTCCTCGCGCACTGCGACCGCGGTCACGGGCACGAAGATCCGCCCCGCATCGACGCGGTGCAGGTCGATCGATTCCGACAGGCAGAGAAAGCCGTCGGGCTGGTAGCGGGTCGCATAGTCCGCGCCGCGCGCGACGAGGTAGTCCTCGACCGGGAACACGAAGCCGCGCTCGGTGGCGCGCGGTGCGCCGGCGAAGCGCGCCGCGAACTCCTCGGGGCTGCGATAAGTGGACATCGCCAGCGCGCGTGCGAGCTGCAGGCCCTCCTGCGGCCGGCCGCAGTCGATCGCGAAGCGCACCATGCGCCGCTGCACGCTGCGCCAGGCCGTGGACATCGGGTGCGTGCGGTCGGCGGCGCTGACCACGACCAGATGCGCGACGCGATCGGGATAGCGCTCGCCGAAGGCCAGCGCGACCATGCCGCCGTAGGAGGCGCCGACGATGGCTTTCAGCGACT
>JADLDF010000174.1 GCA_020846815.1 Gammaproteobacteria bacterium
CGCAGCTGATCCAGCCGATCGGCGCGCCGGGCCAGCACGACGTGCCGCACTACGAGCTGCTGCTGCGCATGATCGGCCCCAAGGGCGAGACCGTCGGGCCGGACCGCTTCCTGTCGGCCGCGCAGCGCTACCAGATGATGCCGGCGATCGATCGCTGGGTCATCGACCAGGCGATCTCGCAGCTCTCGGCCGTGGCCGGCTGGCTCAAGGACCGGCCGGTCGTGTTCAGCCTGAACTTCTCCGGCCAGTCGCTGAACGACGAGGCCTTCCAGGACTTCCTGCTCGACCGCCTCGAGCACGGATCGATCGACCCGGCCGTGTTCTGCTTCGAGCTGACCGAGAGCGACGCGGTCGCGAACATCGGCAAGGCCGAGGGACTGATGCGCCGACTGCGCAAGCTCGGTTGCGGCGTCGCACTGGACGATTTCGGAACCGGCCTGTCGTCCCTGTCCTACCTGCGTGCACTGCCGGTCACGCTGCTGAAGATCGACGGCAGTTTCGTGCGCGACATCCTCAAGGATCCGCGCGCCGAGTCGATGGTGCAGGCGATCGCCCAGCTGTCGCGCACGATGTCGATCGCCACGGTCGCGGAGTATGTCGAGACGCTGGAGATCCAGGCGCGCCTGGTGTCCCTCGGCGTCGACTATGCCCAGGGCTTCGCGGTCGGCCGCCCGCAGCCCCTGACGGCGCTGCTCGAGGAGCTGCCGCTGCTCTGCAGCGCCAGGGTCGTGCCGGCCGATGCGTCGGCCAGTGCCCGCCATGCCCGCCTCGAGGCCGATCGTGTCGGCGTCGACGGGCAATACGGCAAGACCGCCGCCGTCGCCTCGGGCATGCTGCACCGATAGCCCGCGCGCGGAGCCGGCGGTAACATCGTCTGGTCTCCTCGCTGCAGGATCGATCGGCAGGTTTCCCATGAGGGTTCGTTCGCGTACTACGCTCGCACTGCTCGGCGGCATCGCCCTCGGCGTCGCGGCGACGATGACCGGCGCCGTGCTCGCGGATCGCGAGCCGGTGGCGCGGCGCGACGAGCTGGTCGCGAGCCGCGCGGCCGCGGTCCATCAGGTGCAGTCGCCGGTCGATGGCCTCTCCTGGGAGGACGCGCGTCGCCTCGCCGAGATCCTCGAGCGGGTCAAGCTCGAATACGTCGACGAGGTCGATGACCGCGTGCTGATCGAAAACGCGGTGCGCGGTCTCGTCTCCGGCCTCGATCCCTATTCCGCCTACCTCGACCGCGAGGAATACGACGAGATCCGCCTCAGCACCTCGGGCAGCTACCCCGGCATCGGCGTCGAGGTGGCACCGGAGGTCGATGGCATCAAGGTGCTGCGCCCGATCGCCGATTCTCCGGCCGAGCGCGCCGGCTTGCGCAGCGGCGACGTCATCGTGAAGATCGACGACGCACCGGTGCTGTCGGACGTCGACGCGGCGATCGACCAGATGCGCGGTCCGGCCGGCACGCTGGTCAAGCTCAGCGTGCGCCGGCCGGGCGCCGAGCAGATCGTCGACCTCGCGCTCGAGCGCGCGCAGGTCGAGGTGCACAGCGTCGCGGCCGAGCCGCTCGAGCCGGGCTTCGGCTACCTGCGCATCACCAGTTTCAGCGATACGACCTCGCAGGACGTCGCGCGCGCGGTCTCGAACCTGCTCGCGGCGCGGCCGGGCGCGCGTCTCGAGGGCCTGGTCATCGATCTGCGCAACAACCCGGGCGGCGTGCTCGACTCGGCGGTCGAAGTCGCCGACGCGTTCCTGAATTCCGGGATCATCGTCACCGCCGACGGCCGCACGCCCGATGCACGCTTTCGCATGGATGCGACGCCGGGCGAGCTGCTCGCCGGCACGCGCGTCGCCTTGCTGGTCAACGGCGGTTCGGCGTCGGCGGCGGAGATTCTCGCAGGTGCGCTCAAGGACAATGGCCGCGCGGTGCTGGTCGGGCGGCGCACCTACGGCAAGGGCTCGGTACAGACCGTGATTCCGCTCGCTGACGGCCGTGCGCTGAAGCTCACGACCTCGCACTACGCCACGCCCGCGGGCTTGACGATCGACCAGCGCGGCATCGATCCCGCCGTCGTGATCGAGGGGCCCGAAGCGCCGCCGGAGAGCGTGTCGGCGGAGGCCGAAGTGCGCCAGGCACTGCAGGTGCTGAAGAGCGGCGTGCCGGCCGCGAGCCCGCGCCTCGTCGCCGTCGCGCCGCGCTGAAGTCTCCATCGGCCGCGCTGAGGCGCGGCGCGCAAGTTCTCCATCAGCCGCACTGAAGCGCGGCGCGCGAGTTCTGCATCAGCCGCGCCTATCGCACGGCAAGCGAGGGATTCCCCTCAGCCTCGCAGCGCCGCCAGCACGGCGCCGATCAGTCCGCCGGCCAGCAGGATCATGGTCGGCACGGCGCCGATGAGGAAACCGGGGCCGCGTTTTTCGGCCGCCTTTGCATAACCCATGAAATACAGCAGGCGGCCGAGTACGAACACCGCGCCGAGGCCGGCGGCCCAGGTCGCGCTCACGAAGATCGCGAACGTCCACAGGCTGGGCAGGAACACCATCAGCTGCTCGAGGGTGTTCACCTGGATCCGGTAGTAGCGCTCGAAGTCCGGATGGCCGCTGGTCGCCGGCGCCCGCACCTTGTAGCGGGCGCGCGCGGCGGCGACCGCGATGCCGAAACCGAACAGCTCCAGCACCGCGAGCATCGTCACGACATGAACCAGTGCCATCTGCGACATCACATCGCCCCCCTTCGTCCGTTGGTTCTTTGCAACCGCGCGCAGCATAGCGCGATGGCACAATGGGCACATGCCCGAGCGGACTCTGGGTTATGCGCTGCGCATCGATGTCGACGCCGATCCGCTACGCGTCTGGTCGGCGCTGACCACCGACGTCAAGCTCGCGCGCTGGCTGTCGAGCAATGCGCGGATCGCGGCGCGCGAGGGCGGGTCGTTCCGCGGCAGCGTCGACCGCGAGAGCGAGCTGCTCGCGTACATCGACGTGTTCGCGCCCGGGCGTCGGCTGCGGCTGATCCATCTGCCCTCGCCGGCGCTGCCGGCGGCCGAGACCGCGATCGTCGACGACCTGCTGCTCGAGCCGCGCGGGCCGTTCACGCGGCTGCGCGTGCTCGGCTCGGGTTTTCCGCCGGTGGCGCCCTGGGACGTGCTGTTCCGGCGCCATCAGGCCGGCTGGCGCCTGTCGCTCGCGCGGCTCAAGATCTATCTCGAGAAGAACATGGACGGCGGTCCATCCGCCGCAGAGGAGGCTGCGACATGACTGGATTCCTGCTGCGCGCGGTGATCGCCGCGTTCGGGCTGTGGCTCGCCACCTATCTGATCGACGGCTTTCGGATCGACGATCCGACCACGCTGCTGATCGCGGCGCTGCTGCTCGGCGTGGTCAACGCGATCGTCCGGCCGATCGCCGTGGTGCTGACCTTCCCGATCACGATCGTCACGCTCGGCCTGTTCCTGCTGGTCGTGAACGCCGCGATGATGGGCCTGGTCGCGTGGATGCTGCCGGGCTTCCATATCGCAGGCTTCTGGACGGCGTTGCTCGGTGCGCTGGTCGTCGGCGTCACCGGCTGGATCGGCTCCTGGTTCATCGGCTCGAAGGGCGTCGAGCGGATGCAGCGGCGCTGAGCTGCCGCGCGGGGCGCGCTCAGTTGAGCGCGCAGGCCGCGCGGCCCAGCAGCCGCATCGAGGTCGCGACCAGCTGTTCGGCCTCGTAGGGCTTGGGCAGATGGGCCTGGAAGCCGCAGCGCAGTGCCATGGCGCGGTCCTCGGCCCGCGCCCAGGCCGTCACGGCGATCGCCGGCAGGCGCTGCGCCGGCAGGCACAGCTCGCCGCGCACGCGGCGCAGCAGCTCGAAGCCGTCCATGCCCGGCAGCCCGATGTCGCTGAGCAGCAGGGCATAGGACGCGTCGTGCGGCGCATTCTGCAGTGCGACGATCGCCGCCTCGGCATTGCGTACGCCGGTGACGTGCGCGCCGCAGGTCTCGAAGACCATTTTCAGCAGCTCGAGCGTGGTCGCGTCGTCGTCGACCAGCAGCACCGGCAGCTCGCAGAGCGTTCTCGGCAGACCGTGCAGCGCATCCTGCAGCGGCACCGAGCCGCGCCGGAACGGATTGCGCTCCTCGAGCTCGGGAGGCGGCGGGGGCGGCATCGGCCGGTCGCCGCGCGGCAGCTCGATCCGGTGTCCGGCTCCGGCGCCCATCGTCCTGCGGACTGCTCGTGCCTGCGCCATGTGCGCCCCCGTGCATTATGTCGTTGCAAGGCGCGCAGCTTCCCCCAGCCGCCGTGGCAGTCGTGTCAGCGGATTCCTCTCCCGGGCGTCAGCGGATAGGTGGGTTGGCGCACGCAGGGTGATGGTTGCGCACAATAGTTCCATGCATCTCGTAGGAGCGCACGAACCTATTGAAGGTTCGTGCGACCTGCCCGGTGGGCGATGCCGAGCTGCAGCGCGACGTTGCCGAGCGACCCGTCGCGCGTCCAGAGCCGCATCGCCTCCCCGGTGACCAGCAGGGTGGAGGCCAGCAGGTGCGCGTCGACGAAGCCGAGGCCCTTGCCCATGAGGCGGCGGCGCTCGATCAGCGCCAGGACTTCCGGATTGGACGCGACCGGCACCGCGGGCAGCTCCTCGAGCAGGCGAAAGACGAGCGCACGGTCAGGCAGGTTGCCGCAGGCGAGCTCGCCAACGACGAAAGGATGCACGGCGACCTCGCCGTTCTCGAGTGCATCCACCAGCGCCGGCTCGCCACGACGCAGGTGGTCGACCCAGACGGAGGTGTCGACGAGGATCATGGCCTGCGCTTCGCGGACTTGCGCCGACGCGGCGTGACCAGCGCCGGCATGGTGCCACCGAGACGCGCGAGGCGCCGCGCGGCCTCGCGCTGGATCAGCAGGCGCAGGCCTTCGTGCAGCAGCGTGGTGCGCTCGCGGATACCGGTGAGCTCGTGCGCACGCGCGAGCAGCTCGTCGTCGAGATTCAGCGTGGTGCGCATCGCGGCGTCCACTTCGGTGTCGATGCCTGGAGAATACATCACTTGATGCCTGTGAAATCTGCTGTCTGCAGAGATGCCGCTGGACGTGCTGCAGTCTGGATCGAGCCGGAGCAGACAGTCACACGTCATTTCCAGCCGATTTGGCCGATTCGACTGATTCGGCGGCACGCCTGCGGTGCGTGCGTGCCGGTCGACCGAGCATCACCTCGATACAGGGCGCGGCTACTGGGGGGATTCGGCAGGAGGCGCCGGTGCCGCAGGTCGCCGTGCCTGCGGCCAGTTCACCAGCAGCACGCCGCCCAGGATGACCAGCGTGCCGAGCCACTGCAGGGCGGTGAGCCGCTCGTCGAGCACCAGCCAGCCGAGCAGGGTCGCGACTGCCGGATTGACGAGCCCATAAGTGCCGGTCTGGCCAGGGGTGGCGTGCTTGGACAGCCAGCCATAGGCGGTGTAGGCGATCAGGGAATTGAACACCATCAGATAGACGAGCACGGCGAGGCCGGTGCCGGACCAGTGCCAGCGCGCGAAGTCGCCGGCGAGCG
>JADLDF010000175.1 GCA_020846815.1 Gammaproteobacteria bacterium
GCTGTTCGAGGCGGCCGGCGAGGGCAACCCGCCCGTGGCCAGCGCCGAGGGCAACGAGGACTACTACAACGGCCTGCTCGGCGCGGTCGCGATCCTCATGGCCCTGGAAGAACGCCAGCGCACCGGCCGCGGCCAGTCGATCGAGAGTCCGCAGCTGCACTCCAGCCTGTTCGTGACTTCACATCTGTTCCTCGGGCCGCACGGCGAGTCGGTGCCTGCGATGGCGCTCGATCACGAGCAGACGGGACGCGGCCCGCTCGATCGTCTGTATCGCACCGCCGACGACTGGATCTGCATCGCCTGCATCGGCGCACGCGCTTTCGGCCGCCTCGCCGAAGGCTTGAGTCTGCCGCCGGGCCTCGACGCCTCGCAGCCGGCGCGGCTCGCCGAAGAGCTCACGCGGCGCTTCGCGGCGCTGAGCTCGAAGCAGGCGTTCGAGCGGCTGCGCGCCCTGGACGTGCCCTGCGAGATCCCGGCGACGGAACCGATCGTGCCGAAGCTGTTCTTCGAGGACTGGGCGATCCAGAGCCGGCGGGTATTCCTGCACCCCGAGTCGCTGCATGGCGCGATCCGCGAGGTCGGGCTCTACATCCATCTGTCTGCGACTCCGGGCCTGCAGAAAGGGCCGGCACCGCGACTCGGGCAGCACACGGCCGAGCTGCTGCGCGAGCTCGGCTACTCGAGCGAGAGAATCGCAGAGCTGGCTGCGAAAAAGGCCATCGTGTGCGACGCTGCGGCCCAGTCCGCGGTGGCGTGACGGGGAGAACGGCATGAGCCGGCAGCTCGAGGGCAAGGTCGCGATCGTCACCGGCGGTGCCAAGGGCCTCGGCGCCGCGGTCGTGCGGCTGTTCGTCGCCGAGGGAGCGCGCGTCGTGATCTCCGACGTCGACGCCGAGTCCGGTGGCGCGCTCGCGGCCGAGCTCGGCGCGGCGGTGGCGTTCGAGCACCACGACGTGACCGTCGAGGCGGAATGGGAGCGCGTGGTCGCGGCGACGCTGGTGCGCTTCGGCGGCTTCGACGTGCTGGTCAACAACGCCGGCATCGCCCTCGTGGGCACGATCGAGACGCAGACCGCCGAGCAGTGGCGGCGCGTCAACGCCGTGATCGCCGACGGCACCTTCTACGGCTGCAAGCACGCGGTCCGTGCGATGAAGGAGCGTGGCGGCGGCACGATCGTCAACGTCGCCTCGGTCGGCTCGCTGCAAGGCGAGCCCTACGTGGTCGCCTATTGCGCGGCCAAGGGCGCGGTCGAGGCGCTGACGCGCGCCGTGGCCGTGCACTGCGTGCAGAACCACATCCCGGTGCGCTGCAATTCGCTGCATCCCGGGCCGATCCGCACGCCGATGGTCAAGACGCTCGGTGCGCAGCTCGCCGCCGCGGTCCAGGCCGGTGAGCTGACGCTGCCGCCCGCGGTCGGCGGCGCCGGCTACAGCTCGACGCCGGAGGAAACCGCGACCAGCGTGCTGTTCCTCGCCTCCGAGGCATCGAAGTGGGTCAACGGCACGCGGCTGATCGTCGACAACACCGCGTCCGTGACCCGCGGACACGTACCGGCCTGAGCCGGAAATAGCGGCATCCCGCGCGACCGCGCCAGACGGGGAGACGGCGAGCACATGGGACCGCTGCAGGGCATACGCGTCGTCGAGTTCGCCGGCCTTGGTCCGGCACCGATCTGCGGCATGCTGCTCGCGGACCTCGGCGCCGAAGTGATCCTGGTCGAGCGCGCCTCGGCTCGGGCGGGCGAGCCGAAGCGCATCGATTCGCTGCTGCGCAACCGCCGCAGCATCGCGCTGAACCTCAAGCATCCGCGCGCCATCGAGACCGTGCTCAACCTGCTCGCAGGCGCCGACCTGTTGATCGAAGGCTTCCGGCCGGGCGTCATGGAGCGCCTCGGTCTCGGGCCGCAGCCCTGCCTCGCGCGCAATCCGCGCCTGGTCTACGGTCGCATGACCGGCTGGGGCCAGGACGGGCCGCTGGCGCAGGCCGCCGGCCACGACATCAACTACGTCGCACTGACCGGCCTGCTGAATCAGCTCGGCCCGCCGGGCGGCAAGCCGGTCGCGCCGCTGTACTTCACCGGCGACTGGGGCAGCGGCGGATTGCTGCTGGCTTTCGGCCTGCTCGCAGCGCTGCTCGAGGCGCGCCGCTCCGGTCGCGGTCAGGTGGTCGATGCGGCCATCGTCGATGGCGCGGTCGCGATGATGGGCGTGCTGTACGCGTTCCGTGACACCCCACTGGCCAGCGACGGGCCCGGCCAGCACTATCTCGCCGGCGCGGCGCCCTGGTACGACACTTACGTGACGCGCGATGGCCGCCACGTCGCGATCGGCCCGCTCGAGCCGCAGTTCTTCGGCCTGCTGCTCGACAAGCTCGGCCTCGAGCGTGCGCGCTGGGCGCCGCTCGGCTTCCCGGCGGTCGGCGACGCGGCACGCGCGCGCTGGCCGGAGCTGCGCGCCGAGCTTGCGCGCGTGTTCCTGACGCGCACGCGCGACGAATGGTGCGCGCTGCTCGAGGGCAGCGACGCCTGCTTCGCGCCGGTGCTCGACATGACCGAAGCGCCGTGCCATCCGCACAACGTCGCGCGCGGCAACTTCGTCGAGGTCGACGGCATCCTGCAGAACGCGCCCGTGCCGCGTTTCGACCGCACGCGGCCGGACGCGATCCGGCCTCCGCCCGCCGCCGGCGCCGACACCGTCGCGGTGCTGCGCGAAGCGGGCCTCACCGACGCCGACATCGAGGCACTGCGCGCGGACGGCGCACTGGCCTGAGGGGACCTGCATGTCGACCACGCCCATGACTCCCGCTGCCTCCGGCGTCGATTCCTCCGCAGCTGCCGGCTCTGCGTCCACGGCATCCGATCCGCATGCCACGGCCGCCACGCCGGCCGCTGCGGCACCCACGCCCACGCCCGGCCAGGCGGTCGCACAGGCCCGCTCGACCTACGGCTGGTTCGTCGTCGTGGTGCTGATCGTCGTCTCGCTGGTCTCGTACGTGGACCGCCAGGTCGTCGCGATCGTGGTCGCGCCGATGAGAGCCGACCTCCGCGGCGGCTGCGCGATGCTGGTGATCATCACCGTGCAGATGATGCCGACGGCGTTCTGGGCCTTCGTGCTGTACGTGCCGGCGATCTTCTTCAACACCTCGCCTTTCGGGCTCGCCTACGGCTCGCTGCCCGTGATCACGCCGCCGGCGATGCGCGCCGTCGTGACCAGCGTGTTCATGTGCGTCGTGAACCTCGGCATGCTGCTCGGACCGCCGATCGCCGGTTTCTTCAACGAGCAGCTGTTCCCCGAGGCCGAGGGCGTGCGCTGGTCGCTGCTGACGATGACGCCGCTGTTCGGGCTGCTCGGGCTCTCGCTGCTCGCACTGGGGCGCAAGCACTATGCGCGGAGCCTGGACTCCGCCGACGCGCTGGCGGCGTCTTCGCGCTAGCCAGGCCTCCAGCGCGAGGTCCGTCAGCTCGACCCGTCTGATCGCCCACGGCGAGCGGTGCGGCCGCCACTATGTCGCGAGTCTCTGGTTCCGCGAGACGCGGGCGAAGCTGCCAACACCGAAGGTGGTCACCGATCCGTTCACACGGGAACGCGTCGAGCCCCCGCATAGAACGGCGCATTCAGATCGAGCGGTCCTGCGAGCGCATCTCGGAGGCGCCGAGCCAGTAACAGGCGAGCGCCGCCGGCAGTCGAACGACGATGGTTCCAGCTGGGCCTCCCGCGTGTTTCCCGAAGTCCGCGACGTCTCGCGTCAGGACGTAGGCGCGCGGCGGCTGTTTCTCCTGCACGAAGCTCATCAACGGCTTCAGGTCGATATTGGGTGCCGCACGGTACTTGATCTCGAACGGGATCTGGACGCTCCCGAGGTCGGCGACGATGTCGATTTCCTGGCCTGCGCGGTTTCGCCAGTAGGAAAAGGCGAGAGCCTGCGGATAGTAGCGGCCGAAGAGGTGCCGGAATGCGGCGGTCTCCACGGCACATCCGAGCAGCGTGTCGTCCTCCAGCAGCGACCGTCCACGGAGCAGCACGCTGGGTGCGATGGCGGGGTCCGCGAGGTAGACCTTGCGGCGTGCGCGCAAGACCTCCTTGCCATAACCGAGAGGCTTCAGCTGGTAGATGAGGTGAGCGGCCTCGAGCAGATCGAGGTAGTTCTCGACAGTGGGGCGTTTCAGCTCCAGGTTCTTGCAGATGTCTGGAATATTGAGGGTTCCACCGTCGTGCAGACAGAGGTAGAGGAACAGCTGCTCGAGCTCGACGACGCGACGCACTCCGAAGAGTGCGGTCATGTCGCGTTTCAGCACTCTGTCGACGATGTCTTCGCGCAGCAGCTTCTGCGCTTCGTCCAGGGTCGGCGTGCGCGCCGTTTGCGGGAACCCGCCACGCAGCAGGTATTCGTGGAACATGGAGCATCATCGATGAATCATTGCGACGCTTGCTGTCCGATTCCAGCGCAATGTAGTATCGTGCCTACATCCAGGAAGCCTCCATGCCACAGTCGACCATCAGCAGCCGCGAGTTCAATCAGGACGTCAGTCGCGCAAAGCGCGAGGCGGATGCTGGCCCGGTCGTCATCACCGACCGTGGCGAGCCGGCCTATGTGCTGCTCACATACGAGCGGTACCGATCGCTCCTGGGGCCGCGCGAGTCATTGCGCGATGCGCTCATGGACAGTGCCGGTGACGAGATCGAGTTCGATCCGCCGACGTTGACTGCGAACTGGCGCGTGCCTGATCTGGGCTGACGTGTATCTGCTCGAGACCAACGTCGTTTCGGAGTTGCGCCGAGCGACGCGCTGCGATGCCTCCGTGGCGGCTTGGGCTGCGGCGGCGGATCTGCAGATGCAGTTTCTTTCCGTGATTTGCATTCTGGAGCTGCAGATCGGAGTGATGCGTGTCGAGCGTCGTGATGCGGCGGCCGGCAAATGGCTGCGTCAATGGCTCGACAAACGCGTACTGGCGACGTTCGCGGATCGGATCCTGCCGATCGACACGCCGGTCGCGCGCGCCTGCGCGGCG
Source organism: Gammaproteobacteria bacterium (assembly GCA_020846815.1). Next base: position 5,009 of record JADLDF010000175.1, read on the forward strand.
CTACACGTGCCGGATCCGCGCCCGGAGCGCGATGCCCTGATCGCCGCCACGGCGCTGCACCATCGGCTGACGCTCGTGACGCGCAACGTGAAGGATTTCGCCGGGCTCGATCTCGCCGTGCTGAACCCCTGGGATTACAGGGGGTAGACGGACTCCGCTCGTGGATCACGGCGTCCTGTCGACGCGTGCATCTTTCGATACCGCTGCTGCGCCGCTGGATTGCCAGCGCGCCCCGCGTCAGCGCTGCAGGATCGTCACCGCGCTGATGCCCGGCGCACCATAGACGTGAGTATAGCCGGTCCTGGGATTGCCCGCGACCTGGCGCGGCCCGGCCTCGCCGCGCAGCTGCAGCACGATCTCGTGGATCTGGCGCAGGCCCGAGGCGCCGATCGGCTCGCCGTTGGCCATGCAGCCGCCGTCGGTGTTGATCGGCAGTCGCCCGCCGATGCGCGTCTCGCCGTCGCGCAGCATGCGCTCCTGTTCGCCGTCCTTGCAGAAGCCGTTCTCGGCCATGTGCATGATCTCGGCGCCGGCTTCGGTGTCCTGGAGCTGCACGACGTCGATGTCCTTAGGCCCGAGGCCTGCCATTTCGTAGGCGGCGCGCGAGGCGGCGACCGAGGCATTGGGTACGTCGTGGTTCGCGACCGAGGTGCCGTAGACTTCGAAGGCGCCGAACTGGCGGGTGCGCATCGCGGCTGCGGAAACGAACACCGGCTTGTCGGTGTAGCGGTGGGCATGGTCCTCGCGGCAGACGACCAGCGCGACGCCGCCTTCCGAGGGCGAGCAGAACATGTACTTGGTCAGCGGGTCATTGACCATCTGCGAGCTCTTGATGGTCTCGAGGTCGATAGGCGTGCGGCGCCAGGCGTTCGGGTTCAGCGCGCCGTTCTCGTAGGCCTTTTCGGCGACGCGGGCGAGCGCATCGGTGCTGATACCGTGGTCGTGCATGTAGCGCGTGAGCTTGGCGGCGAAGAACTGCGTCGTCAGCATGAAGCCGGCCTCGCCGTACCAGTGGCCGAGACCGTATTCGGCGGGCTGCGCATTGAAGGCGCCGCGCGCATGCTTGTCGAAGCCGACGACCAGGCCGATGTCCGCCTCGCCCGACTTGATCTCCTTCGAGGCCGAGAGCAGCGAGCTGCCGCCGGTTGCGCAGGCATTCAGGATGTTGGTGAACTGCAGGCCGGTGAGACCGAGCTCGTTGCACATCGCATCGGCGTTGCCGGCCGAATAGCTGCCGCCGACCGCGAACTGCATGTCCTTCCACTCGACGCCCGCGTCCTGCAGCGCGAGTCGCGCGGCATGCGCGCCCTGCTGCATGCCGCTGAGCTCCGGCGTGCGGCCGAAGGGGTGGATGCCGACGCCGACGATCGCGATTCTCATGACTTCACTCCTGGAGCGGACGGGGCGGGCTGCGGGGCGGTGTCGTGCCGTGTCGGCAGCGCGCTCAGGCAGGTGCGAACGCGTAGTTGACGACTTCGGTGCCGTCGGGATCGGTGCGATGCGTATAGAAGACCAGCTTCATCGGCGCGCCGATCTTCAGCTTCGCCGGGTCGTTCTCGGTGATCCGCGTCTCGACGCGCAGCGCGCCGGGCAGCTCGACGTAGCCGACGCCATAGGGCCGGAAGCTCTGCTCGGTCTCGGAGCTGTGATAGGGCGTCTTGGGCATGAAGCGCTGGATGGTCCAGGCCCAGAGCTTGCCCTGGCGCGGCAGCTCGACGGTCTCGACCTCGGTGGCGCCGCAGGCCATGCAGGCCGGGTTCACCGGAAAGGCCATCGCACCGCAGGCGCTGCAGCGCGAGGCGCGCAGCGCCGGCTCGCGCGCCGGCCACGCGATCGCTGCGGGTCTCGCCTCGGCTGTACTCGTGCCTTATGGCATCCGCACCTCGAATCCTGGCGGTCGCTACGCCTATCACGCCGCCGATCCGTTGAAGGCCGATCTCGAAATGCCGGTCGGCTACTACGGTCAGCCGCTGTACTTCGCGATGATCCCGCAGCGATACCGTCACGAGTTCGGGCTCGAGCCCGAGCAGCTCGGCTCGCTCGCAGTCGCGCAGCGCGAGTGGGCGGCGCGCACGCCGAACTCGCAGAAACCCGAGCGGATCACGCTCGAAAGCGCGCGCTGCAACCCGATCTTCCAGATCGTGACGCCGCAGCAGTGCGTCGAGTACGCCAAGACGCTGGAGCCGCATGGTGAGCTGACCTTTCAGCCGCTGTTCGGCGGTCTGCCGCCCGAGCTCGCCTGGAAGAGCCTGAAGCTCTTCGAGAGGGAGACGATTCCGCTGCTGAAGGCGGCTGGGTTGCGCTGACGGCAACCATTCGTCCGGTCACCAGGACCCCAGGGCAGGAGGCGGTCTTGGGATCTGCCTCATAAGGGAAATATACTTTCTATTTAGCGGATAATATGAAATTATATTTTCCATGCCGAAGCGCACCCCGCCCGTCCACCCCGCCCAGCGCCGGCAGCTGACCGCGCTGGGTCTGCGGCTGCGCGCGGCGCGGCTGCGACGCAAGCTCACCCAGGCGATGCTCGCCGAGCGCGTGGGCGTGACCGTGCCCACGATCCGCAAGCTCGAAGACGGCGACGCCAGTACCAGTCTGTCGGTGATGCTGCGGGTGCTGGTGGTGCTGGGGCTTGCGCCGGACATCGACAGGATTGCAGTCGAGGACGTGCTGGGCCGGGAGCTGCAGGACAGCGAGCTGAAGCGTCCGCGTCATCTGCGAGCGCGGCCGTGAACGAGGCCCGCGAGCAGGGCCGCCGGGCGCGCAGCTTGCGCGCCTGGGACTAGCTGACGGGGGTCGACGACGGCGCGCGCATGGGAGCGCTGCGTCTGGTCGATCCGGGCAGATCGCGCAGCGCAGGTCCTCGAAGCGGTTCGCGTCGCCGTTCGGTCATGGGAAGCGCGCGCCAAAGCCCTGGGCATCAAGCGTGCCGAGATCGCGGCGCTGGGCGCGGTCATCGATCCCGGGCGCTGATTTCTTCTGACCGTTTACCACAGAAGATACGGTCACAAGCCAGCGCTCGGCTCGTATGTCGCAACCCGGGGCTGCGACTCGGCAGCCGCGAGCCGCCTGCCTCAGCCGATGCGCTGCATCTCCACGGGCGTGAACCGCAGCGCCGCCGCGGAGACGTTGTCCTCGAGATGCTCGATCTTCGAAGTCCCCGGAATCGGCACGATGACCTTCGAGCGCGACAGCAACCAGGCGATCTGCGCCCGGTGGGGACTCAGGCCGCGCTCGCGTGCGACCTCGTCGAGCTTGGCGCGTGCGCCGGTGTCGGGCGTAGAGTCGCGGCCGGACTTGCCGAGCGGCGCCCAGGGGATGAAGACGATGCCTTCGCGCTCGCAGGCGGCGAGCACTTCGTCGGCACCGCGATCGCTGACGTTGTAACGGTTCTGCACCGAGACGACCGGCACGATCGCGCGGGCTTTCTCCAGGTGCTCGGGCTTCACGTTGGAGATGCCGACATGGCGGATCTTGCCTTCCTGGCGCAGCTTCGCGAGCTCGCCGATCGAGTCCTCGTAGGGCACTTTCTGGTCCGGAATATGGAGCTGATAGAGGTCGATGCGCTCGACCTTGAGCCGCTTCAGGCTGCCCTCGCAGGCGGCGCGCAGGGCCTCGGGCCGGCAGTCGGCGCTCCAGCGGTCGGGCCCCGAGCGCGTGAAGCCGCCCTTGGTCGCGATCACGAGGCCCTTGGGGTAGGGGTGCAGGGCTTCCGCGATCAGCCGTTCGCTGACGTTCGGGCCATAGGAATCGGCGGTGTCGATGAAGTTCACGCCGAGATCGAGCGCCCGCCGCAGCACGGCCCGGCAGGCGCGCGCATCGGCCGGTTCGCCCCAGATACCCTCGCCGGTGATGCGCATGGCACCGTAGCCGAGCCGGGCGATCGTGAGGTCACCACCCAGGCGCAGCGTACCGGCGGCGCGGGCGTCGGCGCTCGCCTTGCCGAGGGCCGCGTGCGGCAGCGCCGCCGTCGCGGTCGCGACGAGCGTGGTTGCGGTCATGCCGAGGAATCGCCTGCGGGAAAGATCACTGTTGGACATTCGCTTGCTCCAGGAGACGCCGCCGATGGCGTTCCGGCTGATACTACGCTGGCACGTGCCTCCGGCAGCGCACGCAGCCGTGTCGGCCGGTTGGCGGTTTCGGCTGGCGTGACAGCGCACCGGCAAGCGAGTTACATCATGAATACGTAGCGCCTGACTGGGCGAATGGGGCGGTGGGATCGCGGTGCGGCGGTCTGGCCGCAGCCGGTCACGACCGCGGCTTCAGCGCCCGCGGGGCACGCAGATAGGGCGCTGTGGCGCCGCGGCGTTCCTTGGCCTTGGCGATCTCGGCGCGCGCGATGGTCTGCAGGTGCACCTCGTCGGGGCCGTCGATGAAGCGCAGTGCGCGGCCCCAGGTCCAGAGGAAGGCGAGCGGCGTGTCGTTGGTCAGGCCCATGGCGCCGAACACCTGCATCGCGCGATCGACGACCTCGGTCTGCAGGCGCGCGGCGACGACCTTGATCGCGGAGACGTCGACCTTAGCGGCCTTGTTGCCTTCGCGGTCCATGAGCCAGGCGGCGCGCAGCACGAGCAGGCGCGCCTGGTCGATCTCGATGCGGCTTTGCGCGATCCAGTCGCGGATGTTGGCTTGGTCGCCGAGATGGCGGCCGAAGGTCTTGCGCTCCAGCGCACGCTCGCAGAGCAGCTCGAGCGCGAGCTCACACTGGCCGATGGTGCGCATGCAGTGGTGCACGCGGCCGGGGCCGAGCCGCGCCTGGGCCAGCGCGAAGCCTTCGCCCTCGCGGCCGAGCAGGTTCGCGGCGGGCACGCGCACGCCGCGGAACACCAGCTCGCAATGCCCTTCGGGCGAGTGGTGGTTCATGATCGGCAGGTCGCGCACGATTTCGAGGCCGGGTGTATCCAGCGGCACGAGTACCATGGAATGGCGGGCATGACGCGGCGCGTCGTCGCGCGGGTCGGAGACACCCATGACGATGGCGATGCGGCAGTTCGGATGCAGCGCGCCGGTCGTGAACCACTTGCGGCCGTCGATGACGTAGTGATTGCCGTCGCGGCGGATCGAGGTCTGCAGATTCGTCGGGTCGGACGAGGCGACGTCCGGCTCGGTCATCGCGAAGCAGGAGCGGATCTCGCCATCGAGCAGCGGCGCGAGCCAGCGCGCGTGCTGCTCGGGCGTGGCGAACAGGTGCAGCAGCTCCATGTTGCCGGTGTCGGGCGCGTTGCAGTTGAACACCTCGCTCGACCAGGGCACGCGGCCCATGATTTCGGCGAGCGGCGCGTACTCGAGGTTGGTCAGGCGTGTGCCGGGCTCGCCCTCGCGCAACGCAGGCAGGAACAGGTTCCAGAGGCCTTCGGACTTCGCCAGCTCCTTCAGCGGCTCGACGACTGCGAGCGGATACTCGCCGCTTTCGGCGAGCGCCTGCCACTCGGCGTCGGCCGGCAGGATCCGGTCGTCGAGGAAGTCCCGGACGCGACGCTGCAGCGCGACGACCATCGGCGGATACGCGAAGTCCATGGTCAGCGTCCCGTGCGCAGCTCGTCGAGCATCGCGTACAGCGGGTCGGCGGGCTTGGGCTGGCCGAGCTGGTCGGGCGGCGAGGCGTCGAGCGACGTGTCGGCCGGATCGAAAGTGCGCGAGAAATCGTGCAGACCGCGGCGATGGGCGATCTTCCAGGTGTCGCTGCGACGCTCGAAGCGGTCGAGGTAGCGGCCCTTCAGGAACCAGTCGATCTCGCCGGGGCCGGTCCTGCTGGGACGGCGATGGAAGGCGAAGAAATAGCACTCCGAGACGGCCTTCGGGCCGACGACCTCGATCGAGACGTTGGTGATCATGTGCGACATGATCCTGACGTTACGCGTGGCCTTGAAGCTCGCGGTCGTGAAGTCGTGCGACAGGCCCTTGAACGCGCCGTGCTGGTGGGTCGACTCCGGCCAGAAGCAGTCCTTGATCGAGGCTTCGTCCTGGCGGTCCCAGCCACGGGCATAGCGGTACAGCACCTCCGTGATCTGCTCGCGCGCCTCGGTCACGGCCTGGCGCGCGGCGAGTCGTTCGAGGTCGCCGCGCGGCGACGCTGTCCAAGTCGCTGCAGGGCGCGCGTATCGTCGCCGAGCAGGCCGTGCAGCTGCACGGCGGCACCGGGCTGCCGGCCGCGTCGCCTGCCGGTTTTCCGGTGATAATGACATCATGAACGCATCTTTGCCGTCCGCTGCCCACGAGTTCCGCCCCGGATTCGAGTTCGACGTCTCGCGCCTCGAAGCCTGGCTCGGTGCCCAGCTGCCAGGCTTCCGCGGGCCGCTGCGGGCGCAGCAGTTCTCCGGCGGCCAGTCGAACCCGACCTATCTGCTCGAGGCACCGGACCGGCGCTACGTGCTGCGGCGCAAGCCGCCCGGCGTGCTGCTGCCCTCGGCGCACGCGATCGATCGCGAGTTCCGCGTGATGCGCGCGCTCGGGCAGGGCTCGGACGTGCCGGTCGCGCAGGCGCTCGCGCTCTGTGAAGACCCGACGGTGATCGGCACGGCGTTCTATGTGATGGGACACGTCGACGGGCGGATCTTCTGGGATCCGACGCTGCCCGAAGTGCCGAGTGCCGGGCGGGCCGCGATCTTCCGCGGCATGATCGATGCGCTGGCGCGCCTGCACGCGGTCGTGCCGGCCGAGGTCGGCCTCGGTGACTTCGGGCGCTTCGAAGGTTACATCCCGCGGCAGGTCGCGCGCTGGTCCAGGCAGTACGCCGGTGACCAGGAGGCCGCAGGGCGCGTCGAGGCGATGGAGCGGCTGATCGACTGGCTGCCGCGGCACATGCCACAGGCCGAACCGCCGGCTGCGGTCGTGCACGGCGACTTCCGGATCGACAACCTGATCTTCGATCCGCGCGAGCCGCGGGTGCTCGCGATCCTCGACTGGGAGCTCTCGACGCTCGGCGATCCGTTCGCGGATTTTGCCTACCACCTGATGATGTACCGCATGGACATCGAGTCGATCGCCGGGCTCGCGGGCCGCGACCTCGCGGCGCTCGGGCTGCCGTCGGAGCGCGAATACGTTGCCTGGTACTGCGAGCGCCGCGGCATCGCCGAGGTGCCGCATCTCGATTTCTACCTGGCGTTCTGCCTGTTCCGCCTGGCCGGCATCTTCCACGGCATCCGCGCCCGCGTGACGCGTGGCACCGCGGCCAGTGCGCAGGCGCGCAAGTATGCGGCCGAGGTCGAAAGGATCGCCGAACTCGGCTGGCACCAGGCGCAGGGCGCCTGAGCGGCACGTGGAGCAGGTCGATACCGTCGTCGTCGGCGCCGGCGTCGTCGGCCTCGCGACCGCGCGGGCACTGGCGCTCGCCGGCCGCGAGGTGCTGGTGCTGGAAGCGGCGCCGCGAATCGGCACGGGCATCAGCGCGCGCAGCAGCGAGGTGATCCATGCCGGCCTCTATTATCCGCGCGGCTCGCTGAAGGTGCGGCTCTGTGTCACCGGCCGCCGCCGGCTCTATGAGTTCTGCGAGGCGCGCGGCGTGCCGCACCGGCGCACCGGCAAGCTGGTGTTCGCGGCCGACGCCTCGCAGGCCGGCGCACTGGACTCGATCGAGGCCGCGGCGCGCGAGGCGGGCGTCGAGGATCTGCGCCGGCTCGATGCCGCGCAGGCCAACGCGCTCGAGCCCGAGCTGCACTGCGCGGCGGCGCTTGTCCCCGTCGACCGGGATCGTCGACTCGCAGGCATTGATGCTCGCGCTGCTCGGCGAGGCTGAGGCGCGCGGCGCGACGCTGGCCTGCGGCGCTGCGGTACTACGCATCATCGGCGCTTCCGGGCGTGGCAAGTTCACTGTGGTGGCGGCGGCCGTGACGGCGGTGACGTCGGCGGTGGCGGAGACGGTGACGCTGGCGGCGGTCGTGGCGACGGTGGCAGCGCGCATACCATCATCGCTGCGGGCCGCGAGGCCGCCGAGCGCGCCACCGATCGAGTACTTGCCGAGCAGCGGTGCGATGCCCGGCGTCGCATAGACCAGCTCGACCGCATGGCCGCGCTCCAGCAGCCAGCTCGCGATCACCAGCGGCTGCATGTGGTCCTCCATCGCGATCAGCGCCACGCGAGGGCCTGGTATCGTGCGGCCCGCGAGCGGCGCCCACTGCGCAGGCCCGTAGTCGTGCGTCTGGATGTACGACGGCGAGCCCCAGTTGTTGCTGATGACGCCGCTGAACCAGTCGAGCGTGCCGGTGGCTTCGAGGCTGCGCGTGATCGCGATGCCTTCCTCGAGGTCGTAGCCGCCCTCGAACAGCTCGTCCATGTTGAAGCGCAGGCCGACGAGGAAGCCGGGCCTCGCCTCGCGGCGCACGGCCGCGATCACGTCCTTCAGGAATTTGAGACGCCGCTCGCGGTTGCCGCCCCAGGCGTCGTCGCGGTGGTTGGTCGCGGGCGAGAGGAATAGCTGCAGGATGTCCTCGTGGTTGGCATGCAGCTCGACGCCGTCGAGGCCGGCCTCGCTCAGCTGCTTCGCGGCATGCGCATACTCGCCGACGAACCACTCGATCTCCCAGGGCTGCATCGCATGCGGCACATGGTTATTCAGGTGGTTCGCGAGCCGGCCGGAGGGGCTGTGCGGCATGCCGCCCTGGTGGATGATCTGCGCGGTGACCAGCGCGCTCTCGGCCTTGACTGCCGCGGCGAAGCGCGACGCGCGCTCGACGAACTGCGGCAGGCGGAAGTTGCCGCGCAGCACCGCGCCGACGCCGGTCGGCCGGAAGCTCTTTGGCACGATCGTGTTGTCGATGAAGCCGTTGATGCCGGTGACCCAGCCGGCACCGCGGCGCCGCTGCAGGCGGGCACCTCGGGCGAAGCCGCCTCGCGCTCGGCGTCGCGGCCGGTCAGGAAGCGCGCGATCGCGCGGTGCTCGCCGGCCGACAGCGCGGCGCCCTGCGCAGCCATGAGGCCGCCGGCGCCGAGCGCCGCGACGACGTGGCTGGCATGCAGGCGCGCCAGGAACAGGCGGTGCGGCGCACGCGGCACCTGGCCTTCGTGGCAGGCGGCGCAGTGAGCCTGGTAGAGCGCCTCGCCGGAGCCGGCGCTTTCGCCCGCCGTCGGCGCGGCAGCCGGCTGTGCGGCAGCGGCGGTCGTGGCCGCGGCCGTGGCGGCGGGAGCAGCGGCGAACGGCAGCGCGGCCAGCAGCATCGCGAGCAGCACGGCACGCGTGCCGCTGTAGCGGAGCTTCATGTTCTCGGGTAGAGCATGCCGGCGAACGCCAGCGCGCCTGCGCTGCGGTGGCGGTGCATCGAACCGGCGTGGACGCGTACGAGCATGGCATCCTCCCGGAAACCGCCGCCTTGACGGCACAACCATGCCAATATATCGCATATTATCAGCGTGCGCGTCCGCTGCCACCGCCGTTGGAGACCCGATGATCACCGTGAGCGAGGCGCTGCAGCGCCGCATCTCGATCCGCGCCTTCCTGCCCGACCCCGTGCCGCGCCAGGTGGTACACGACATTCTCGATCGCGCGCGCTGGGCGCCGTCGGGCAGCAATCTGCAGCCCTGGAAGGTCATTGCCGTGGCCGGTGCCGAACGCGAGGCGGTGGTCGAGCTCGCGCGGCGCGCGCATGCGGCCGGACAGCCGGGCGAAGAGGGGGACGACCCCATCCATCCGCCGAATCTCTGGGAACCGTATCGCTCGCGGCGGTTCAAAGTCGGCGAGGACATGTATGCCCTGCTGCAGATTCCGCGCGGCGATCGTCCGCGCCGCCTGCAGCAGTTCGCGCGCAACTACGAATTCTTCGGTGCGCCGGTTGCGCTGTTCCTGGTCATCGACCGGCGCATGGGGCGCGGGCAGTGGGCGCATCTGGGCATGTTCATGCAGTCGATCGCGCTCGCGGCGGTCGAGGCGGGTCTCGGCACTTGCATGCAGGAGGCCTGGGCGCTACTGCGCCGCTCGCTCGCGGCGCATTTCGCGCTGTCGCCCGAGGAGATGATCTACTGCGCGATCGCGCTCGGCCGGCCGGATCCGGCGGCCGCGGTGAACCGGCTGCGCAGCGAGCGCGTGCCGGTCGAGGAGTTCACGAGCTTCAGGGGTTTTGGCGAGGCGTAGCCTCGAAACGCATCGTCGAGGCGGGCCGGCTCGCCTGCAGACGCCGGGCGACGCGCTCGGCCTGTGCCATGGCCCGCAGCAGGTTCTCGCCGGCGAGCTTGCGCAGGTCGCGATCCGACCAGCCGCGGCGCACCAGCTCCGCGAACAGGTTCGGATACATCGACACGTCGCTGAGACCGGTCGGCCACCAGGGATTGCCGTCGAAGTCGCCGCCGATGCCGATGTGGTCCACGCCCGCGACGCGGCGCACGTGCTCGATGTGGTCCGCGACCTTGCCGATCGACGTCGGCGGCGCCTGGATCGCCTTCAGCCCTTCGGTGAGGATGCGGCGGCGTTCCTCGGCGCTGCCCGCGGCGCGCGCGCGCAGGCCGAGCTCCATGCTAGCCGGCACCGTGACCTTCGCGACCTCGCAGTCGACGAAGGGCGCGACGAAAGTCACCATGACGACGCCGCCGTTGCGCGGCAGCTCGCGCAGGATCTCGTCCGACACGTTGCGCGGCACGTCGCAGACGCCGCGAGCCGAAGCGTGCGACCAGATCACCGGCGCCTCGCTGACCCGCAGCGCATCCGCCATCGTCTCGGCCGAGGTGTGCGCGAGGTCGACGAGCATGCCGAGACGGTTCATCTCGCGCACGACTTCCTCGCCGAAGGGCGTGAGGCCGCCGTGGCGCGGCGGCAGCTGGCCGGCCGAGTCGGCCCAGTCGGTGTGCGTGTTGTGGGTCAGCGTCATGTAGCGCACGCCGAGATCGTAGTAGGCACGCAGCGGCCCGAGCGAGTTCTCGAGCCCGTAGCCGCCTTCCATGCCGAGCAGCGAGGCGATGCGGCCGGCGCGGTGCGCGGCGCGGATCTCGGCAGCCGTGCCGGCGAGACGGAAGCTGTCCGGGTAGCGCGCGATGATGCGTCGTGCGAGATCGATCTGCTCGAGCTGCATGCGCCCATACGGCCCGCCGCCTTCGCCGGGGATGTAGACCGACCAGAACTGCGCGCCGACCAGGCCCTCGCGCAGGCGCGGGATGTCGGTCTCGCCGGGGCTGCGCCCGCGCAGGTCGTAGGCGACGACGTCGGACGGCGCCGGCTCGTAGCCGCGCATCGCGATCGGCAGGTCGTTGTGGCCGTCGATCAGGATCGTGCTGCGCAGCAGCCGGCGCGCGTGGCGCAATGCGGCGTCCTCCTGCGGGGGCGCCGCTGCAGGTGCAGAAGCGGCCACAGCCGCAGCCCCGGGTGCCGGCGCGGCGCCGTGTGAGGCCGCTACCGTGGCAGGAGTCGACGGTGCGGATGCCGGCGGCTGCGCGGCGGCTGGCGAGGCCGCGACCACGGCGAGCATTGTCGGTGCGGCGGCGGCGGCCGACAGCACGAGGGCGGCGGCGAGCGTCGCACGGATCGATGGGACGAAGCGGTGGGCGAAGTGATGCATGGCGAAACATCCTAACCCAGCTTGCGGGCCATGCTCCGCGGCCCAACAATCGAGCCCCCGCCTGGAGGACCCGTCATGGCCGAAAGCCGTCGCACCCTGGTCATCGCCGCGATCCTGCTGATGATCGCCACGGCGCTCGGCGCCTTCGGCACGCATGCGCTGAAGCCCGTGCTGCCGGCCGCACGCTTCGAGTCGTTCGAGACCGGCGTGACCTACCAGTTTTTCCACGCGCTCGGGCTGCTGGCCATCGGCGTGCTGCGGCGCGATCCGCGTTTCGAGGGGTCGCGCCTGCGGGCCGCGGTGCGGCTGATGCTCGTCGGCATCCTGCTGTTCGCGGGCACGATCTATGCGCTGACCGCCGGCGCGCCGCGCTGGCTGGCCATGCTCGCGCCCGTCGGCGGCGCCTCGCTGATGCTGTCCTGGCTGCTGTTCGCCTGGGCCGTATCGCGGCCGGCGGCGGAGGGCGCGCTGGACGGCGTCCCGCCCGCGGCCAGCCGTGGCGAGCCGGCGCTCAGCCGCGTGAATTGAAGGTATCGCAGGCCTGCAGCGAGCCGGCGTCCAGGCCGCGCTTGAACCAGGCCATGCGCTGCTGCGCGCTGCCGTGGGTGAACGACTCGGGCACGACGTGGCCCTGAGTGCGCCTCTGGATGGTGTCGTCGCCGACCGCCGAAGCCGCGCCCAGCGCCTCCTCGAGATCGCCGCTCTCGAGGATCTGCCGCGAGCGATTGGCGTGGTGTGCCCAGATGCCGGCATAGCAGTCGGCCTGCAGCTCCATCATGACCTGCAGCATGTTCTGCTCCGCTTCGCCGGCGCGCGACTGCGCCTCGCGCACTTTCGCCGAGGTGCCAAGCACGGTCTGCACGTGGTGGCCGACCTCGTGCGCGAGCACGTAGGCCTGCGCGAAGTCGCCGGGTGCCTGAAAGCGGCTCTCGAGCTCGCGGAAGAAATCGAGGTCGATGTAGACCATGCGGTCGGCCGGGCAGTAGAACGGACCGGCGCCCGAGTCGGCGAGGCCGCAGCCGGAGTTGACGCGGCCCGTGAACAGCCGCAGCGTCGGCGGCGGGTACTGGGCGCCGCCGGCCTGGAAGATCGCGCCCCAGGTGTCCTCGGTGTCGCCGAGCACGGCGGCGACGAAGTCGCCGGCCTGGTCGGTCGGCGTGCCGGATTGCACCTGCGGCTGCGAGGCCGGTGCGAGCTGCTCGCCGGCCCGCATCAGGCCGAGGATCATGCGCGGGTCGATGCCGAAGAACCAGGCCGCGGCGATCGCGATCAGCGTGCCGACGATGCCGAAGCGCATGCCGCCGCCACCGCCGCGCAGCGGCCCCTGGCCCCGGAGATCTTCGATGTTCTGGCTGCGACGGCTGCGATCGGTGCGCATGACGGCCTACCTCGGGCTGTGTCGGCCGATGCTAGCAGGCTGCTCAGCGGACGCGGCGGGCGCGTACCGGCGCGCCGACGCGCCCCCGCAGCAGATACGAGCCCATCGCGGCCTGGCGCACGGTGATCGGATCGCCGGGCTGTGGCTGGAATCCTGGCGCGGCCTCGATCTGGTCCCAGACCTGGCCGTTGGCGAGCGTCAGACGCAGCCGGCCGGGGCCGAGGGAGGCGAGACCGGTGAGCGACGACTCGATCTGCTGCGGCGCCCGCTCCGCCGGCGGCGTCTCGCCGCGGGCACGGCGCAGGTCGGCGTTCAGGCCGAACAGCGCCTCGGCATCGGCCGCGCCCGATGCGGCGGCCTTGGTCGCGGTGGTCTCGGTCATAGTGGCTTCGGTCGTGGTGCCGGGGGCGGCGAGCGGCGCCGGCGCACTCTTCGGGTAGAAGCGGTCGAAGCAGGCAAGGCGCTGCGCGGGATCGGCGATCGCGGCGCAATCTCGCGGGCTTCTGGGGCCGTCGCCCGCCACCGGGGCCGCGCCGTTCGCCGCGCCGGCGAGCGCGACGGGCAGCAGCACGCCGAGCGTCCAGGCCGCCGCCATGACCACGCGCCTCGCTGCAGGCGGCGCGCCGCCGGCCGCTGCGCGGCGGCTGCTCATGAACGCCGCTCCGTGGTGCGCGGCAGCCAGGCCTTGATCGCGTTCGCGACCCCTTCGGCAGCTTCCTCGTGGAGGTAATGGCCGGCGCCGGCGAAGCGCACCAGCTCCGCGCCCGCGATCAGGCGCTGCAGCTCGTCCGCCTCGCTGCGCAGCTTGTTGCGGTCCTGATCGCCCCACGGGATCAGCGTCGGCACGCGCACGCGCGCGGCCAGGGCGATCTCCTCGCCCTCGGCGTACTGCGTCATCCGGGACGTCATCCCGGCCATGTAGCCGGCGCTGCGTGAGCCGAGCATGACCGCGTCGATCACCTCCGGCGTGACCAGCGACGGGTCGACGTAGGACTTGCGCAGGAACTCGCCGCGGAACTCGCGGCTGCCGAACATCTTCCATGACCGCCGCCTGCGGGCCGCTGTGGTAATCGAAGTCGACGGGCTTGTCCGACAGGCCGTAGCCCGGCATGTCGATCGCGACCACGTGGCAGCAGTCCGCGAGCCGCGGCGCGAGCAGGCGAAAGCTCTGCAGCGAATTCGCGAAGCCGTGGATCA
>JADLDF010000176.1 GCA_020846815.1 Gammaproteobacteria bacterium
CAGCCGCTCGCGCAGATGGAAACGCCGCATGAAACCGGAAGACGTGCTGCGGCTCGCCAATGCGGCGCCCTCGGGCAAGCGCCCGCATTTCTTCGCCGACCCCGACGTCGATCGCCTGCTCGCGATCGTCTGGGCCATGGCCGGCGAGCTGGCCGTGACGCGGGAGCGGCTCGACACCGTCGAGCGCCTGCTCGAGGCGAAGCAGACGCTGTCGCAGGCCGAGATCGAGGCCTATCGGCCCGACGCGCGGGCCGCGCGCGAGCGCGGCCGGATGCAGCTCGAATACATCGCGCGGCTGCTGCGCGTGCTGCAGCAGGAAGTGGAGCAGATGCAGCGCGGGCTCGGCGAGTCGGCCGAGGACGTATCGCGCGAGCTCGCCGCGGACTGACCCGGGCGCCGGCGCGCGTCGCCGCGTCCGCTCACAGCCCCCAGGCCCAGAATTTCCAGTCGAGCACCTTCGTTTCCTGTTCGGCCGTGCCGGCGACGATCGCGCCGCGCGCCGCGAAGCTCTCGACGTGCAGCCGCAGCAGGCAGCCACCGCTGCCCAGAGGTGCCGGCAAGACCTCGACGACGCCGACCTCGGTGCGCAGGCGGTCGTTCTCGAGCACCGGCGCGGTGTGGTCGCAGCTGTCCCAGGCGAGGATCGTCAGCAGGTTCGGCAGCGCGCGCGTGACCTGCGCGAAGGCCATGAAGATCACGTGGCCGCCGTAGACGAGGCGCTCGCCGAGATAGGAGAAGCGCGCGTCGGTGTGTGCCATCGCCATGTTGAGCGACATCCGCACCAGCTCGGGCGCCGTCGTGACGGTGTCGCGTGCCTCGATGCGCAGGCGCTGATCCGGGCGCAGCTCAGCGGCGCGGCGGCCCATCCAGCTCTCGGTGGCGGCGAGCGACCAGCCGCGCGGCACGGCGGCCTGCAGGGCCTGTGCATCGGCGGCATGGCCGATCGCGTCGAGGTCGTCGGCGTGTCCCGTGTCGGCCTGCGGATCGCGGCAGGGGATCATCGGGCAGCGCCAGAAGTGCAGCACCGTCTCGCCGTGCTGATCGACGGTGGTCATTTCGAGCGCGACGATGCCCGTGGCGGCGCGCCCGGTCTGCAGACGGTTCTGCCGCAGGCCGACTACGCGCGTGCGGGTCGCGAGCGTGTCGCCGATGAACACCGGCCGTCGCAGCACCAGGCCGCGGTAGAAGAGATTGGCCTTGACGCGCTGCGAGGCCCAGGTGGACTGGCCGATCGCGACGTTGATCGCCAGCAGCGGATGCGCGAGCGGCCGTGCCTCGCCGCTGACCGCGCGGCTTCCGTGATGGTCGAGCGGCAGCCGCAGCCGGTCGCCGAACAGCGCCTGGTGCAACCCGGCGAAGCCCTCGGTCAGCGTGACCGCGGGCGCGTCGAATTCGAGGCCTTGGTGGAAGTCCTCGAACCAGGGGCCGGCGACGTCGATGATGTCCATGCCTCGTGTCTCCTCGCGAGTGGCTTCGGTTCGGGCGCGTTCGGCACGCTGCTGCACGGTACGCGGGCTGCGCCGCAAGGTCCATCGGATCAGTGCGGCGCGAAGCTTCGATACAGCATCCGCACGGCCACGACCAGCAGGAAGGCGCCGAACAGCCGCGACAGCGCGCGCCTCGACAGCGCATGCGCGAGCCGCGCACCGAGCGGCGCGGTCAGGATCGAGCCCGGGGCGATCAGCGCGACGCCCAGCAGGCTCACCAGGCCGACCGTCGCCGCGGGCAGTTCCACTGGCGGCCGCGCCAGCAGGTAGCCCGCCGTGCCCGGCACGCTGATCAGCAGACCGAACAGCGCGCCCGTGCCCACGGCACGATGGATCGGCTCACCGAGCAGCGTCATCGCCGGCACCGAGATCGTGCCGCCGCCGATACCCATCATGGCCGACACTGCGCCGATGGCGCCGCTGACCGCGCTGCCGGCCGCGCCAGTGGGGACCTGCGCCGCGAGCCGCAGGTGATCGAGCGGCAGGAACATCTTGAGGGCGACCAGCAGCGCAACGGCACCGAACACTGCCGCCAGCACCCTTGCCTGCACCTGCGCGGCGAGCAGGCTGCCGGCGAGCGCTCCGAGCAGCATGCCCGGGCCCCAGGCCCTGACCAGCGCGAGGTCGATCGCGCCACGCGCGTGGTGTGCGCGCGCCGAGGAGATCGAGGTCGGAATGATGGTCGCGAGCGAGGTGGCGACCGCGACGTGCATGCGCCAGGCCGGCGGGACACCGGCGAACTGCAGCGCGAATTCCAGCGCAGGCACGATCACTATGCCGCCGCCGACGCCGAGCAGGCCCGCGACCACGCCCGAGAACAGCGCAGTGGCGAGCATTGCCAGCGCGACCGGCCAGAGGGTCGTGAAATCCATGCGATCCGTGCTCGCCGCGGCGGCCCGATGCGGGCTGCGGCGCAGTCTACGCCAGGCCCTCGAGCCCGACCGAGCGTGCCGCGCGGCAGGGTCGGCGCCGCAGAGCGGGGGACCCTTCGGAGCACCGCCACCGGACGCGCTTGCGCGAGGCCGTACCGGACCTATAAAGTCCCACGGTTTGATTCCCGTGGGTCCGCCGCCGTCCATGCCTGCCCCGTCCCCTGCCTGGGTCGTCCACAAGTTCGGCGGCTCCAGCGTCGCCGATGCCGACTGCTTCCGGCGTGTCGCCGCCATCCTCGAGTCCCAGCCGGCCGGCCGTCTCGGCGTGGTGCTGTCGGCCTGCAAAGGCGTCACCGATGCATTGCTGGCGCTGGTCAGCCAGGCCGAGGCGCAGGATCCGGCCCAGCGGCGCGGGCTCGAGAGTCTGCGTGCTCGTCATGCCGCGATCGCCGACGCATTGCTGCCGGCCGAAGCCGCGCGGCTCTACATGGCCGCGTTCGACCGTGACTGCCACGACCTCGAGGGCATCCTCCACACGGTGCGGCTGACGCGTTCGGCGGCGCGCAACGTCGTCGACCTGATCGC
>JADLDF010000177.1 GCA_020846815.1 Gammaproteobacteria bacterium
CGGACCTGCTGCCCAATGGCTACGTCTTCCTGTCCTCGACGCCGTCGCAGGGCAGCTACGACAGCGGCTCGGGCGTCTGGACCGTGGGCACGCTCGCGAACGGCGCGAACGCGACCCTGGTGATCAATGCGACGATCAACGCCACGGGCACCTACACCAACGTCGCCGAGGTCAGCGATTCGGACCAGACGGACTCGGACTCGACGCCGGCGAACGGTGTCACGACCGAGGACGATCACGCCAGCGCGACGCCCGTGGTCACGGGCGGCGCGGCGCCGGTGATCGGCCTCGCCAAGCAGGCGCTGGTCACACCGGTGTCGCCCGGCGTCTTCGACGTGACCTATACCCTGTCGGTGCTCGATCTCGTCGGCGGCTCGATCGCCCGTGACGTCCAGGTGACCGACAACCTCGCCGCGACCTTCCCGGCGCCGGCGACCTTCGCGATCCAGGGCGCGCCGACGACGACCGGCGGTCTGGTGGGCAACCCGGGTTTCAACGGCACGTCGAACGTCGCGCTGCTGTCCGGCACCGCGGATCTCGCGGGCGGCACTGCGGCGACGGTCGCCTTCGTCGTGCGCGTGACCGCCAACGGCGCCACCGGACCCTTCAACAACACGGCCACCGCCACCGCAGCCTCGGCGGACGGCGGACCGGTCACCACCAGCGACGTATCGGACAACGGCACCGCGATCGACGCCAACGCCAACGGCAATCCGAACGAGGCAGGAGAGAACGATCCGACGCCCGTCGTCCTCGGCGGGTCGGTCAGCGGCCGCGTCTTCGAGGACGTCAACGGCAATGCCGTGCAGGATGCCGGCGAGCCTGGCCTCGGCGGCGTGCAGATCCAGGTCGCGAGCGGCGGTGTCACGGCGACCGTGACGACCGACGCGAGCGGCGCCTGGTCCGCGGCGAACGTGCCTGCGGGCACGGCGACCATCGACGTGGTCAATGGCAGCCTTCCGGCGGGCGCGGCGCTCACCGCCGGCACGGATCCGAGCACGGTCACCGTGATCGACGGCGGCTCGGCCGACGCCGGGGCCGATGGCTTCCAGCGCCAGGGCACGGTCAACGTCGTCGTGTTCAACGACGGCAATGCCAACGGTACGCGCGACGCCGGCGAAAACGGCATCCCGAACGTACAGATCCAGATCACCGAGAGCGACGGCACGGTGCGCACCGTGACCACGGGCGCGGACGGCACGGTCACCACCGGCGCGCCGACCGGCGCCACGGTCGTCGACATCGTGGACTCGACTCTGCCGCCGGGCGCGACCCGCACTGCGGGGACCGATCCGACCACGGTGACGGTCGCGGCTGCAGCCACCGTGATCGACCTCAACGGCTTCCAGGCGCAGGGGACGCTCGCGGGCCGGGTGTTCCGCGACTCCAATGGCGATGGTGTGATCGATTCGGGCGAGTCCGGCTTCCCGAACATACCCGTGGTGATCACCACGGCGACCGGCACGACGATCAGCCTGACTACCGACGCCAGCGGCAATTTCAGCCAGGTGGTGCCGGCGGGAACCACGGTGGTGCGCGTCACCGGGCCCGATGGCTTCGCGCTGACCACCGCCAACAACCCGCAGAACGTGACGGTCACGGGCGGCAATACCGTGAACGCGCCAGGCGTCGGCTATGCCGCGTTCGCGACGGTGACCGGCAGTGTCTGGCGAGATCTCGACAGCGACCGGCGCCGCGACGGCGGCGAGCCGGGGCTCGCGGGCTGGCGCATCGATCTGCTGAGCCCGACGAGCGGGGCCGTGCTGGCCAGTGCGGCTTCGACCGCCACCGGCGAGTACAGCGTGGCCAACGTCGTGCCCGCCCAGACCTACCGCGTGCGCTTCACCTCGCCCAACGGTGTGGTCTATGGCGTGGGCGTCAACGGCGAGAACGACAACCCGCAGGAGAATTCCACGCTCAACGCGGCCCAGCGTACCCTCGAGATCCGGCCGACGCCCGGGGCCACGCTCTCGCAGCAGAGCCTGCCGGTCGATCCCCAGGGCATCGTGTTCGACACGCTGACGCGGCAGCCGCTCGCCGGCGCGGGCGTCGCGATCACCGGGCCCGCGGGATTCGACCCGGCGACGCAACTGCTCGGCGGTGCGGCGAACGCCACGCAGACCACCGGTGCGGACGGCGGGTACCAGTTCCTGTTGCTGCCGAACGCGCCGGCCGGCACGTATACGCTGGTCCTGACCGCTCCGACCGGTTACCTCGCGCCCTCGGTCTTCCTGCCACCGACGGGAACGCTCGACCCGACCGGCCAGGGCACCGGCGGCGTGCTGCGCGTGCAGGGACAGAGCGTACCGCCGACCGGCGCACAGCCCACGACCTACTACCTCTCGCTCGAGCTCGCGCCGGGTGACCCGGACGTCGTCAACAACCACGTTCCGATGGATCCGCCGGGATTGCAGGGCGGGGCGATCCGCCTGTCCAAGCGCGCCGACCGGCCGTCGGTGAGCGTGGGTGGGATCGTCGCGTACACGATCACGCTCGAGAACACGACCAGCACGGTGGTCACGGCCCTCGAGGTCCGGGATACGCCGCCGGCGGGCTTCGCTTACGTGGACGGCAGCGCGCGGCTCGACGGCGTCGACGCCTCTGCCGGCGTCCGCGGACCGCGTCCGCTGGTGTTCTCCGGCATCAGCCTGAATCCGGGACAGCGGCGCACGCTGCGCTACGTGCTGCGCGTGGGTGCAGGTGTGGTTCGCGGCGAGTATCCGAACACGGCCTCGCCGTTCTTCCTGGGCGTCGCGGTCGGCAATGCCGACACCGCGCGCGTGCAGGTGGTCGCGGATCCGACGTTCGAGGAGACGACGATCGTCGGCAAGGTCTTCGTCGACGAGGATGGCGATGGCTGGCAGGACGAGGGCGAGAAGGGCGTCGCGGGCGTGCGCCTGGCGACGGTCGAGGGCCTGGTCGCGGAGACCGACGCTTTCGGTCGTTACCACTTCGCCGCGATCGACGGCGGTTTCATGGAACGCGGGCGCAACTTCATCGTGAAGCTCGATCCCGCGACGCTGCCGAAGGGCGCGCGCGTGACCACCGAGAACCCCCGCGTCGCACGCGTGACGCCCGGCATGATGAGCCGGTTCGACTTCGGCGTGCATCTGGAGACGGTCCAGACGCCGGCGAAGCGCATCGACCTGAAGCTGGCCGAGATCTACTTCCGTCGCGACAGTGCCGAGATGGAGGCCGAGTTCCTGCCGCTGCTGCAGCAGCTGGCGGATCGCATCCGTGCCGGCGAAGCCGCGAAGGTCACCGTGAAGGTGGCGCCGCCGACGCCGGAAGGCTGTACCACCGCCTGCCAGCTCGGACGGCGGCGCATCGACGGCGTGCGTCGCCTGCTGATGCGGATGATCGGCCCCGAGGGCCTCAAGAACGTCGAGGTCGTGGCCGACTACACCGCATCCGGAGGATTGATCGGACGACAGCTGCGCCCGGCACCGAACCCGTTCGAGCGCCTGGCCCACGCCGTGCTGGCGCTGCTCGTGCCGGTGGCCCAGGCTGCGCCCTGTCCGGCCGACATCTGCGAGACTCAGCCCGTCGAGATCCGCGCCAAGTACCCGCGCTCGCTCGACGACTTCGGCCGCTTCCGGGCGAGCGAGGATGCCTCGGCCGTGGATCCACGACTGGCCGTCGAAGGGCCCGACCGGCTGCCCGTCGTCGATGGCCGCCTGGATGCACCGGCCAGCTTCGCGATCTACACGAACTACTCCGCGTTCGTCGAACGCTACGAAGTGCGTGTGTTCGGCGCGCGGGACGTCGATCGGACCACGCCGCTGGCCGTCGTGCCGGTGAAGTTCCTGCCGGCCACCGTGCGCAGCCTGCTGGTGGCCCGTCTCGCGGCCGGTACGCTGGCGGTCGGGACCGAGAAGGCCCTCGATTTCGTGGTGCGCGCCTACGGCAAGGACGGTGGCGTCGACGAGACCGTCGTGCGGCGGATCCAGTTGCTGTCGCGCCGCGAGTTCGATGCCCAGGCGCTCGCGCTCGGGCTCGATTCCGGCAGCTCCGCCGAGG
This sequence comes from Gammaproteobacteria bacterium, assembly GCA_020846815.1. The sequence goes on from JADLDF010000177.1 coordinate 4,021, forward strand.
CGCTGGGCGAGCCGGCGGGCGCGCCCGGTGCGGCGACCGGGGTCGCCGCCACGCCGTTGCAGGGACGCTTCCTGGTGATGCGCCCGGCGACGCCGAACCGGCTGCGGCTCGTCCCGGACGAGGCTCCGGCCGCGGTGACCGAGGGAGCCAGGCCGGCAGAGGGTCCCGCACGGGCGCTCACGGCGGGACCGTCACTGGTCCTGGTCGATCCGCAGGCTCGTACGGGCGTCGAAGCCAGCGGCGGCCTCGCCGCGGCCGAGGCGTCCATCGCCGCGGGGGCACCGGTCGAGTCCCTGGGCCTCGAGCGCAGCGTTCCAGCACGTTTCGATCGCAAGGCGCTGCTCGCCGACATCGACGGCATCGACGATGCGACCCTGCAGACCCTGTATGGCCGCAGCGATCTCGCCCGCCGGGGCATCGCGGTACACGGCGGCCGCGTGCGCGTGGCCGGCCAGGACGTGTCGCCGGAGGCCGCGGTGCGGCTGGACGGCCAGGTCATTCCGGTCGATCGCGACGGCACTCTCGCCTACGAGGCGATCCTGCCGATCGGGCAGCACGAGCTGTTCCTCGACCTCGTGCCGTCCTCGGGCGACGTCTGGCCGGTACCGCTGGTCGTCGACGTCACGGGCCGGCAGATCTTCATGGTCGGGCTCGCCGACCTGACCTGGCAGAAGAACGACATCAGTGGTTCGATCGAGCCGCTGTCGGCCGACGATCGCTACCTCGAGGACTCGATCACCGAGGGCCGCCTGGCGCTGTTCCTCAAGGGCAAGATCCGCGGCAAGTACCTGCTGACGACGCAGCTCGACACGCGCGAGGAGCAGCTCGGTGATCTCGTCGACGAGATCGATCGCAAGGATCCGCGTCGCCTGTTCCGCAACATCGACCCGGATGCCTATTACCCGGTCTACGGCGACGACTCGACCACGACCGACGAGGCCGACACCCAGGGTCGCCTGTTCGTCAAGGTCGAGTGGGACAATTCGCGGGCGCTGCTCGGCAACTTCAACACGAGCTTCACGGGCACGGAGCTCTCGCAGTACAACCGGACCCTCTACGGCGCCAACGTCGACTGGAAGAGCCTGCAGGCGACCGGCGACGGCGCCGCCAAGTCCGAGGTCAAGGCCTTCGCCTCCGAGGCGCAGACGGCGCTCGGCCACGACGAGTTCCTGGGCACCGGTGGTTCGCTGTACTACCTGCGGCACACGGACATCGTCCAGGGATCGCTCAAGGGGCGGGTCGAGATCGTGGATCCACTGACGGACCGGATCGTCGAGACCCTGACGCTGATCGATGGCGTCGACTACGAGATCGATGAATTGCAGGGCCGTATCGTGATGGCGAAGCCGCTGATGCAGGTGGCCCGCCAGCGCGTGCCGCGGCTCGTCCGCGACGGCGTACTGGACGGCAATCGCGTGCTGCTGGTGGTCGACTACGAATACCTGCCTCTCGGCTTCCAGGACAGCGCGGCGAGCTTCGGTTTCCGCGGCCGGCAATGGCTGGGCGAGCACGTGGCGATCGGCGGTACCTGGGTCGATGAGTCGCGCGACACGCAGGACTATCGGCTCGGCGGTGCCGACCTGACCCTGCAGCCGGCCCGCGGCACCTACCTGCGCCTCGAATACGCACAGACCGAGGCGACGCAGTCGGTGCGCTACTTCTCGAGCGACGGCGGTCTGTCGTTCACGGCGCTGAATCCGCTGGCGTCGCAGGCTGCCGCGGACAACCGTACCGGCGAGGCGTACGGCGTGGAAGGCCGGATGAATCTCAGGGAGCGCGGCCTGACGGCGCGCGACATGACGGTCTCGGCCTGGTGGAAGCGCAACGACGACCAGTTCGCGATGACGCGACGCGACGAAGGCTTCGCCGTCGAGAAGACGGGCCTGGAGGCGATCGGGCGGCTGAGCGACTCGCTGGACTTCGTCCTGCGCGCGAATTACATGGAGCGCGGCGGGTTCCGTCCCGGCGAATCGGCCAATGTCGACCAGCTTTCCGGCCAGATGGGCTGGGACTTGACGGCGCGCGATCGCGTCGGCGCAGAAGTCCGTTACCAGTCGCAGGACAGCACTGCGATCCCCGAGGAGCAGTTCACCGTGGCCGCTGTCTCCTATCGTCGCAAGCTGCGCGACGAGTGGGATGCCTATGCGATCGCGCAGACGCAGCTCGACGAGACGGACGAGACGCAGGGCCGCGACCTCTACACCCTCGGGACCCGCTATGCGATCAGCGAGCGCTGGGCCGTGGACGCCGAGGTCTCGAGCGGCGACGCAGGCGAGGGCGTGTCCTCGACGCTCGAGTATCGCCTGAGCGACCGCCATGCGCTCTACGGGACCTTCAGCCACTCGGTGGATCGCACCGACTCGTTGCTGCCGTCGGTCGAGCCGGACGTACGCAGTTCGGCCTTCGGCTCCAGCGGAAGCTTCAAGGAGAGCCCCGGCAACAACCTGGCGCTGGGATCGCGCTGGCAGCTGTCGGACCAGACCCGCGTCTACAACGAGACGCAATTCAGTGACACCGACGCCCAGTCGGGCATCGGCCACGTCTTCGGCCTCGACTTCGCACCCGGCAAGGGATGGCGCTACGGCCTGACCCTGCAGCGCGGCGACTTCGCGGCCAGCGAAGGGCCCATCGAGCGCAATGCCGTGTCCGCTTCGGCGGGTTTCACGGGTGCGCGCCTGTCCTGGTCCAGCCGCCTCGAGTACCGCGAGGACAGCGGGGTCACGGAGGCGACGCAGTACCTGACGACCAACCGGATGGACTGGCGCATCCGCGACGCCTGGCGCATGCTCGCCAAGCTCAACTACTCCTCGACCACTCAGGACGTCGCGCGGCTGAATGATGGCCGGCTGCTGTTCGGGCAGGACTCGACCGACGCGCAGTTCGCGGAAGCCACCCTGGGGCTGGCCTACCGTCCGGTGGACAACGACCGCTTCAACTGGCTGGCCAAGCTGAGCTACCTGTACGACCTGACCAGCTACGCGCAGGCGAGCTTCGATGCCGCGGGCGAGGGCGTCACCAGTCTCGAGCAGTCGGGGCGCACCGATCAGCGCAGCCTGGTCGCATCGTGGGACGGCGTGTTCCGCCTGACGCCGAAGTTCGACCTGGGTGGCAAGGTCGCGCGTCGCACCGGTGAAGTCCGGCTGGATCGCGCCTCGGGAGACTGGATCGACAGCACCGCGAACTTCGCAGCACTGCGGCTCTCCTACGAGCTGATCCGGCGGTGGGACGCCATGGTCGAGTACCGCTGGCTGGATACCGCCGACGCCGGCAGCAGCCGGCAGGGCTTCCTGGTCGGCGTCGATCGCGAGCTCGGGCGGAACTTCAAGATCGGTATCGGCTACAACTTCACCGATTTCTCCGACGACCTCGGCAACCTCGACTACGAGTTCCGCGGCGTGTTCGTCAACGTCCTCGGCAAGTACTGACCGAGTCCGGGCAACCGGACACGCTCAGTCGGTGGAGAGTGCCGCTGCGGCCGCCTGCGCGGCCACGGCGTGGCCGCGGCTGTTCCAGTGCCAGTCGAGCGGCGAATGATCCACGCGCTCGCCCGACTCGAGAAAGGTGGACTCGAACAGCGGCGCGAGCTCGACGACGTGCACGCCGGCGGCGCGCGCGCGCAGTGCGAGCTGCGCGAGCGCGAGGCTGTCCCGGGTCGGGCAGGGCGTTGCACCCTGCGTCCTTCCATACAGCTGCTTCCGGGCGTCCTCGTCGTCGAACAGCAGCACGATGTCCTGCGGACGCAGGTGCCAGGCGGCGGGTAGCCGGTCCACGAAGGCCTGGACGCGCTGGGTGTCGTCCGGCCGCAGCTCGCCCGGAACGCAGACGGGTGCGACGTGGCTCGGTCGGGATTTGAACAGCGCCGACAGCGTCATCCGCAGGTTACCCCGGACATAGCGCACGAGCGCGAGACTGCGCACGAAGCGCCGGGCCGCGTCGCGGCGGACGTCGGGCAGAAGGCGCGGCGATGCGTCCGCCGCATCGCCCCAGGCGAAGTGGCCGGGCGGCGGCTGGAAGGCCTCGACGAAGTCGCCCTCGCCGACCAGCACGACCAGCTTCTCTACCTTGAAGTCGCGTGAGACCAGCGGTGCCAGCCCCAGGTAATCGGCCAGCGCGGAGCCGGCGATGCCGAAGTTGTAGACGGCCGGAGGGTCCTCGAGCAGCGTCGGCAGCCGGCCCTGCAGCGTCGATTCGTAGGGGTTCATCAGGGACTCGATGTAGCTGTCCCCGAGCACGGCAACGATCCGCGATCCCGACTGGTATTCGAACGGTGCAACGTAGCCGCGGCCGTTGATGCGTCCCCGTACGACGTTGTCGAAACGCCAGCCCGACGACCAAGTGTAGTTACGGTCCGGCGACCAGTGCTGGACCGGCCATCGTGGGTCGGCCTCGGCGGCGAACATGCCGTCCTGCACGGGCAGGACGCGCAGCAGTGCTTCGGCCGCGGTGAGCGTGCTGGCGATGCCCAACAGGATGTACGCGGCGAGCGCGGCCGGAGAGCGGTTCATCGTCAGAAGTTGAAGTAGATGAACTCGCTGACGTCACGCGACGCCGACACCATCGCCAGCAGGGCCGCGAGCGCGATGCAGACTCCGATCGCGAATCCCTGCCAGGGACGCGAACTCGCATGCGGCGCC
>JADLDF010000178.1 GCA_020846815.1 Gammaproteobacteria bacterium
GGCGGGGTTGGACGCTTGTCTCGGCAACGCATGGACTTCCTGCTCCTGTTCAGCGACGCAGGCCGTGTGGTCGTCGAGGTTGACGGATCTCAGCACTTCGCCGAAGACGGGAAGCCATCCCTCGCAAGGTACGCGGACATGGTGGCGGCCGATCGTGACCTCCGGCTCGCCGGGTACGAGGTCTATCGTTTCGGGGCCAACGAGCTCACCGGCCACGGGTCCGCAGAACGGATTGAAGCATTCTTCCGGCGCTTACTTCGGAAGCACGCGGTCCTTCCCGGGGCCGGTTCGGCTGAGTGAAGCCATGCCAACCGATCCGGAGTTGCGGACGTGGGTTCAATTCCGCAAACGGGAATCGAACTGGCGTCCCGGCTGAGGCACTTGGCTGATGACCTCGGCCAGGGCAGAACTGGTAGGATTGTCGGCAGTAGGGGCTGGATTCCGCACCTTTCCGCAGGAGTTCGAAGCGGTCGTAAGGCGCTGAGTTACATAGGTTTGGCGCAGGGTTCCACCCCACCACCATACCGCCGCCGGCTCCGATCGCTCCCGGTCGGAGCCCGTTCCCTGCGGGTCCATGCGACTCATCTCGCAACCGGCGGTACGCGTCCGTCAGCGGCGCAGCGCCCGCGCCTTGTCGCGCTGCCAGTCGCGATCCTTCTCGGTCGCGCGCTTGTCGTGCTGCTTCTTGCCCCGGCCGACGCCGATCACGAGCTTGGCGAGGCCCTTGCGCCAGACGAGCTCCAGCGGCACTACCGTGTAGCCCTCGCGCCGGGTCGCCCGCGTGAGCTCATCGATTTCCCGCCGGTTGAGCAGCAGTTTGCGAGTGCGTGTCGGATCGGGCTGCACGTGCGAGGAGGTCGTCTTCAGCGGCGTCACGTGTGCGCCGGTGACGAACATCTCGCCCTTGCGCTCGAACACGTAGGCTTCGGTGATCTGCGCCTTGCCGGCGCGCAGCGATTTCACTTCCCAGCCCTGCAGCGCGAGCCCGGCCTCGTAGCGCTCCTCGATGAAGTAGTCGTAGCGAGCCTTGCGGTTCTCGGCGATCGGGCGTGATTCGGGGGAAGTGGACTTGGCCATGGGTGTGACATTGTACGGGTCGGCGGCATCCGCGGCGCCCGGACCCTGCAGCATGGCCGCTGTGGCCGGTGCGAGAGTCGCGCGGTTGTCGGCATCCGCCCCATCCTCGACACTACGCCGATGCGAGAAGTGACCCGGTCGGCGCTGGTGGCGCATTCGGCCGCAGAGATCTATGCCCTGATCGTCGACGTCGAGCGCTACCCGCAGTTCCTGCCCTGGTGCATCGCCGCGCGGGTCGAGGAGCGCAATCCGGACTGCATGATCGCCTCGCTGTCGATCCGTCGCGGACCGCTGCGCACGCAGTTCACGACCCGCAACCGCCTGGAGCCGGACCGTGCCGTCGGCATGACCCTGCTCCGGGGACCGTTCCGCAGCCTCGAGGGTCTGTGGACGCTGACTCCGCTCGGCGACGATGGCTGCAGTGTCGAGTTGCGGATGCGCTTCGAGTTCTCGGCCGCGGTGTCCGGCGCGTTGCTCGAGCCGGTGTTCGAGGAGACCGCGGCCTCCCTGGTCGACGCGTTCGTCGCGCGTGCCCGCGAGGTCTATCGGGCATGAGTGGATCGTCGCGGGCCGCTGCGCTGCGCTGCGCCTTCGCCTATGCGTCGCCGCGGGTGCAGTACCTGGTCGAGCTCGAGCTGCCCATGGGCGCGACGGCTGCTGCGGCGCGCGCCGCCGCGCGCCAGGCGCTGGAGGCGGGGCGGGGGACGCTGCAGGTCGCCGTCACGGCAACGCTGGCGGCCGGGACGGGCCGGGCCGCGGCGCTCGCCGAGATTCCCTGGGAAGGCGGCGAATGCAGCGTCTTCGGCCAGCTCGTCGACTCGCACGCGCCGCTGCGCGACGGCGATCGTGTCGAGATCCTCAGGGCGTTGCAGGCCGACCCACGTGTCAGCCGCCGCAAACGCGTTGCCGAGGCGCGGCGAAGCACCCCCGGGCCCTGGCTTTCAGGCGGTTCAGGTCGCCGGTGAGGAGCCAGGTTCACCCGCGGGCAGGGGAGCCGGCATTGGCGGCGTGACGGCCGGCGGCACCGCGGGCTCCGCGGGGGGCTCCTCCGGCGTCACGGGAGTAGCGAGGGGTGTGCCCACGTTTTCGAAGCGAGCGACCTTGTCGTCCTCGAAGAACACCGTCAGGCGGCGCTGGTCCGCCTTCTTCAGGCGGCCGATCTTCTCGTAATAGAGGTAGTCCCAGCGATCGCGATCGAAGGCGTCGGGCAGCATCGGCGTGCCGAGCAGGAAGCGCACCTGCGAGCGGGTCATCCCGGCCTGCAGCTGCGCGACCTGCTTCGGGTCGAGGAAATTGCCCTGCTGCACCGTCATGCGGTAGACGCAGCCCGTCGTGCCGGTCAGCAGCAGGGCCGCGAGGCAGGCTGCGGCCAGCAAAAGACGGGGAGAGAGCGAAAGATGCTTCGAGGCTGGAGAGGCCGGGGGCGCTTGGATCATAATGGCCGCAGATTCTACTCCATCGGATGGGCCTGTACGTGGAAGGCAAGGA
>JADLDF010000179.1 GCA_020846815.1 Gammaproteobacteria bacterium
ATGAAGCTCTATTCGCAGAAGGACGTGGACAAGAAGGCGCTCAAGGGCGCGAAGATCTGCGTCCTCGGCTACGGCAGCCAGGGCCGCGCGCATGCGCTGAACCTGAAGGACAGCGGCTTCGACGTCGTCATCGGCGTGCGCAAGGGCGACAGCTGGAAGAAGGCGAAGAAGGACGGCCTGCCGGTCGCCGAGCCGGCCCGCGCCGTCGTCGGCGCCGATCTCGTCGCGATGCTCGCCCCCGATCTCGCCCAGAAGGGCCTGTACGAGGCCGTCGTCGGCAACCTCAAGAAGGGCGCCACGCTGCTGTTCGCGCACGGCTTCAACGTGCACTTCAAGCAGATCAAGCCGCGCAAGGATCTCGACGTGGTGCTGATCGCGCCCAAGGGCCCGGGCGACCTGGTGCGCCGGCAGTACCAGCAGGGCCGCGGCGTGCCCTGCCTGATCGCGGTCGCGCAGGATGCGAGCAAGAAGGCCTTCGCCAAGGCGCTCGGCTATGCCCACGGCATCGGCGGCACCCGCGGCGGCGTGCTGCAGACCACGTTCGCCGAGGAGACCGAGACGGATCTGTTCGGCGAGCAGGCCGTGCTCTGTGGTGGCGCCACCGAGCTGGTGGTCAAGGGTTTCGAGACGCTGGTCGAAGCCGGCTACCAACCCGAGGTCGCCTACTTCGAGTGCATGCACGAGCTGAAGCTGATCGTCGACCTGCTGCACGAGGGTGGCATCTGGAAGATGCACAAGTTCATCTCCGAGACCGCCAAGTACGGTGACCTGACGCGCGGCCCGCGCGTGGTCAATGCCAAGACCAAGGCCGAGATGCGCAAGATCCTGAAGGAGATCCAGCAGGGCAAGTTCGCCCGCCAGTGGATCAAGGAGAATGCGAACGGCCGCAAGAAGTACGACAAGATGCTGAAGACCGATCTGAACCGCCAGATCGAGAAGGTCGGCTACAACCTGCGCGCGCGCATGCCCTGGCTCGACCAGGGTCGCGGCTGAGCCGCGCGGAGAGGGAATCCAGGGCGTCGTCTCCGGTTGCGGCCGGCGACGACGTTCCGGCCCGCAGAGTCACGATGCCGCTGAGTCCCGACCGCGTCCTGATCTTCGACACCACGCTGCGCGACGGCGAGCTGGCGCCGGGCTGCGGCATGACCCGGCCCGAGAAGCTGCGCGTCGCGCGCGCCCTCGCCGACCTCGGGGTCGACGTCATCGAAGCCGGCTTCCCGGCGGTTTCGCGCGGCGACTGGGAGGCCGTGGAGGCCGTCGCCCGGGAAATCCACGGGCCGGTGATCTGCGGCCTCGCACGCTGCAATCGCGACGACATCACGCTCGCCGCCCGGGCGCTGCGGCCCGCCGGCAAGCACCGCCTCCACGTCTTCCTCGCGACCAGCGCGATGCATCGCGGGCACGAACCCGGCATGACCAGGGATGCGATCCTGCGCACCGCGGTCGAGGGCGTGAAGATCGCCCGCGAGTTCTGTGGCGACGTCGAGTTCTCGCCCGAGGATGCCTCGCGCACCGAGCCGGACTTTCTCGCCCAGGTGGTCGAAGCCGTGATCGAGGCCGGCGCGACCACGATCAACATCCCGGACACCGTCGGCCATGCGATGCCGCACGAGTTCGCGGAGCTGTTCCGCTACCTGTTCAAGAACGTTCGCGGCATCGAGCGGGTGCGGCTGTCGGTACACTGCCACGACGACCTCGGCATGGCGGTCGCCAACAGCCTCATGGCCGTGGTCGCCGGTGCGCGCCAGATCGAGTGCACGCTGAACGGCATCGGCGAACGCGCCGGCAACTGCGCGCTCGAAGAAGTGGTCATGGCGCTGAAGACACGCGCGGCGTTTTTCAATGCCCGTACCGGCATCGACACCACCCGCCTCTACCCGGCGGCGCGCCTGCTGTCGAGCATCACCGGCATGGTGATTCCGCGCAACAAGGCCGTGGTCGGCGAAAACGCCTTCGCGCACGAGTCCGGCAGCGACCACAGCGGCCTGCCGCAGTACTCCGGCCGCTACGGGATCATGCGCCCCGAGGACGTCGGTCTCGCGCGCTCCAGCCTGGCGCTCGGCAAGCACAGCGGCCGCCACGCCCTGCGCGAGCGCATCCGCGCGCTCGGCTTCGAGCTCGCCGACGCAGAGTTCGACCACGTGTTCGCCGAGTTCGAGGTATTGGCGGAGCGCAAGAAGGCGCTGTTCGACGGCGACATCGAAGCCCTGGTGCTGCGTGCCGGCAGCCCGGGCGACGGTCCCTGGAGCCTGGCGAGGCTCGCGACCACCTCGACCACCGGCGAGCCGGCGCGGGCGACGATCGTGCTCGCCCATGCCGACGGCCGCCACGTCGAGCGCAGCGCCACCGGCGACGGTCCGGTGGACGCAGCGTTCCAGGCCATCGAGGCCGCGACCGGCATCCGTTCTTCGTTGCGCAAGTTCGAGCTGCGCAGCCTCTCGGCGGGAGAGGATGCGCAGGGCGAAGCCCTGGTATCGGTCGAGCACGACGGCCGCAGCTACCGCGGCTCGAGCGTCAGCACCGACATCGTCGAGTCGGCCGTGCGGGCCTTCCTCGACGTCATCAACCGCATCGACCCGGCCGGCCGCGCGAGCGCGGCCGGTCGCGACCTGGGAGGCACGGGCGCCGCTGCCGCGGCGATGCCTCGCCCGCCTTCCGCAGCCCTGCCGCAGAGCGCGGCCCTTGCAAAGGAAACGACGCCATGAGTGCCCCGAAGACGATGTTCGAGAAAGTCTGGGCGACCCACGAGGTCGTGCCGCAGACGGCCGACACGCCCGCGGTGATCTACATCGACCTGCACCTGACCCACGAGGTCACCTCGCCGCAGGCCTTCGTGCTGCTGCGCGAGCGCGGTCTGAAGATCCGCCGGCCGGACCTGACGCTCGCGACCATGGACCATGCGACCCCGACGCGCACCGAGCAGGTGTTCGGCGGCGCACCGATCACCATCGACTCGGCGGCCAGGCAGATCCGCTATCTCGAGCAGAACTGCCGCGACTTCGGCCTCGAGCTGCTCGGGCTGCAGGATCCGCTGCGCGGCATCGTGCACATCATCGGCGCCGAGCTCGGCGTCACGCAGCCCGGCAAGACCATCGTCTGCGGCGACAGCCACACCTCGACCCACGGCGCGTTCGGCGCCCTCGCCTTCGGCATCGGCACGACCGAGGTCGGCCACGTGTTCGCGACGCAGTGCCTGCTGCAGAACAAGCCCAAGACCTTCGCGGTCAACGTCCACGGCCGTCTCGGGCCCGGCGTCACGGCCAAGGATCTGATCCTCGCGATCATCGGCAAGATCGGCGTCGCCGGCGGCACCGGCCACGTCATCGAGTATCGCGGCGAGGCGATCCGCGCGATGTCGATGGAGGAGCGCATGACCGTCTGCAACATGTCGATCGAGGCCGGCGCCCGGGCAGGCATGATCGCGCCGGACGAGACCACGTTCGCCTATCTGAAGGACAAGCCGCGCGCGCCCAAGGGCGCCGACTGGGAGGCCGCGGTCGCACGCTGGCGGCAGCTGCCGAGCGACGAGGGTGCCGTGTTCGACAGGTCGGTCGACATCGACGCCGCCGCGCTCGAGCCGATGATCACCTACGGCACCAATCCGGGCATGGTGGCGCCGATCAGCGGCCGCATCCCCGACCGCCGCGGCGAACCGGCGTTCGATGCGGCCATGAAGTACATGGGCCTCACGCCGGGCCAGGCGATCCAGGGCGCCAAGGTCGACGTGGTGTTCGTCGGCAGCTGCACCAACGGCCGTCTCAGCGACCTGCGCGCCGCGGCGCGGGTGCTGAAGGGCCACAAGGTCGCCGCCGGCGTACAGATGCTCGTGGTCCCGGGCTCGCAGGAAGTGAAGCGCCAGGCCGAGGCCGAGGGTCTCGACCGGGTCTTCAAGGACGCCGGTGCCGACTGGCGCGAGTCCGGCTGCTCGATGTGCCTCGGCATGAACGGCGACACGGTGCCCAAGGGCGAGTA
>JADLDF010000180.1 GCA_020846815.1 Gammaproteobacteria bacterium
CAGGATCTCGGCGTAATAGCCCTTCGGGTGGCTGAAGTCGTTCTGCTGGTCGATGACCAGCACGGCCGTGTGGGCCGGATCGATGATCTCGGCGAGCTCGGTGAGGTAGGCGCGGTTGCCGATCGTCTTCATGTTCTTGCTCTCAATCCAGGTAGTTCTTCAGGACCGCATCGATCGCCTTGCGTTCGTCGGCACGGGCCGGGAACATCGGCATGCGGATGTTCGGGGTCGGGATCCAGCCGGCGGCGTGCAGCGCGTACTTCAGACGCGCGGACCAGCGGTAGCTGGGCCGGCCGTAGATCGCATCCGACAGCGGCATGAGGCGCGCCGAGGCCGCGCGTGCACCGACGAGATCGTTCGCCCACAGACGATCCTGCAGCGCCTTCACCGGCTTGACGAAATTGGCGAGGCCGATGGTGCAGCCATCCGCGCCCAGCGCGTAGTTGCCGAAGAGGCCGCCGTCGGTCGCGCAGAACACCGTCAGCTTCGGATTGGCCTCGCGCAGCGCCACGAGGTCGCGCTCGTACTCGATGTCGTCCTCGACTTCCTGCTTGATGCCCATGACGTTGGGGAGCGAGGCCACGGCCTTCAGCACGTGGCGCGGCATCATGAGGTTGGTCAGCGGGCGGTACTGCATGAACCACATCGGGATCGGCGTGAGCTGCGCGGCCTTGCGGTAGTAGTCGATCACCGCTTCGGGCGCGAACTGGAATGCGCCCCGCGCGAAGGAGAACGGCGAGAATACGAGGACCGCGTCGGCGCCGCACTCGGCTGCGGATTCGCACTGCGAGGCGAACTTCCTGCCCAGCCCCTGCGTGTGCACGCCGGCGATGATCGGCACGTCCTTGCCGACGGCTGCCCGGACCGTCCTGATCGCCTCGCGGCGCTCGTCTCCGCTCAGCACGGCCAGCTCGCCTGTGTGGCCGTTGACCAGGAAGCCGCCGGCGCCGTCGCGCACCTGGCGCTTCGCGAGATCTCCCATGACGTCGAACAGGACCTCGTTGTTGTCGTCCTGTGGCGCGACGATCGCGGGGAATACGCCTCTGAAAGTCTTCATCTATGGGTTCTCCAGATTCAAAGCGGCCTGGCCGAGCCGAGGTCCGCGTCCAAGGGATCCAGCGTCATCAGGCGGCGTGCCGGCCAGGCGGGCAGCGTCCATCCGGTCTCGCGCAGCACGCAGCTCGTCACCTCGACCGGCCCGAGCAGCCCGAGCTCCTCGTCGGGAGCGTCGCCGAGCTCGACCGTCGCCGAGCCCCAGACGGCGTTCCGGAACCAGCCATCGCGGGGCTCGATCACCAGCAGTTCGCGGATGTCTTCGCCGCCGCCCGTGGGCGCCGGAATGTGGCGCACGGTGTAGAAGCCGTTGAACGGCTTGCCCGGCGCCGCCGGCGCGCGGCGATCGAGCCGCGCGCGCACGCGCATGAGCGGATAGCCGTAGCGATCGACGTCGGCGTCGAAGCCGACGACGTCCGGGTGGTCCCGGTCGTCGGCCGGCCAGGTGGAGCTCAGCGCAATGTTCGCGATCTTCTTCGGCCAGCCGAGAGCGGCGCGTGCCTTGTACATCGCCCAGTCGTGCGTGACCCACATGAACAGGTTGTAGTGGCGCGGGACCTCGCCGGGCGGTGCGGCCATGACCGCGATACAGGCTTCGTTGTACTGGCTGAACTGCGGCGGATACGGCGCGCCGTCCTCCGGCCGCCGACGCAGCTCGTAGAGCTTGAGGAAGGCCTCGTGCGGCTCGGCGAGCTGCAGCGGCGGCGGCAGCCATCGCGACAGGTCCGCGCGGGTCTTGAACGTGACGTACAAGACCCGGCCGGTATACCGGTCGGCCAGCATCTGGTAGCTGAGCTTGCGCGATACGCCGAAAGGCTGGTCCGCGCCGATGAGTCTCACTACTTCGCCTCGGCGGCCATGACCGCGTTGATGCCGCTGGCCAGCGTGCGCGTGGCCAGCACGGCCGCAGTGATCTCCATGGCCTGCACCAGATGGTCCTTCGGCAGGCCGGCGGCCAGTGCACGGCGGCAGTGGTTCTCGATCACCGGCGCAGCCGATCCTGCCGCGACGCAGATGCAGGCAAGCACCATCTCCTTGTGTCCCGCCGACAGGCCGTCGCTGCGGTAGATCGAGCTCATCAGGAACTGGTCGAACGCGTCGAACGTCTTCGGGTCGTTCTTGACGAGGAATTCGTGCATGGGCAGGACCTTGCGGCCCGCGGCCTCGATGCGCTCGAAAATCGTCGTAGCCGTCGAATCGCTCATGGTTCCAGTGCTCCGGATGTGCCGTGTGATGAAGAGAGTTTGGTCATGCGCCTGCGCCTGCGCCCGCGGCCGCGGGTGTCGGCGCCGGCGCGGCAACGCGCGCGTCCACCAGCTCCACGAGCTCCTCGGCGGCGGCGCGATAGCGGTTCATGCCCAGCCCGACCAGCACCAGGCCGATGACGCCGACGACCCCCGCCTCGATCATCATGGCGTAGCGCAGCTTGCCGGGATCGCCGAACAGGTCGGTCATCAGACCCACCGGCGGCGGACCGAGCAGCTGTCCGAACACGCCGACGACCAGGTAGTAGATGGCGAGTGCCTGCGAACGGACCTGGCCGGGCGCGATGTACGTCAGGGAAACGGGGCCCGCGGCAGCCGTGGCGGCCTGGCCGATGAACGCGACCAGCAGTGCTGCAATGGCCAGCGATGGCGAGGGCATGACCGGGTAGAGCGCAAAGCCGGGCACGGCCAGCAGCAGCCCCACCCACAGCGCGCGCAGCGTGGCGTCGCGCCGCCCCTGGGCGATCCACCTGTTGCTGAGCCGCACGCCCAGCACCGTGCCGAGCGTGCCGCCGATCAGAAACAGCGTCCCGGTGACGATGCCGACCTCGCGGACCTCCCAGCCCCAGGTCCGGTGGAACAGCGCGACGTTCCAGAACACCAGCGAGCCCATCGTCACCATCGTGGCCGAGCCGACGAACAGCGTCGCGAACGCGCGCCAGCGCTTGCGCATGTAGTCGAGAGTGGCGCGCGTCGACGCGTGGCCGGTGGCGTCCGCCTGCAGCTCGCGCTGGACCTGCTCGGTGCGGCGCGGCTCCCTGATCGTGAACATCAGCAGGGCCAGCAGCAGGCCGGGCAGGCCGACGGCCAGGAACACCATCTGCCAGGAACGCATCGTCCCGAAGCCCGGGATCACCCAGGGCGTGAGCTGGCTGATCCAGTGCACGACCGGTCCGCCGAGCAGGAAGGCACAGCCGGCGCCGATGAACGTGCCCGCCATGAACAGGCTGATGGCACGAGGGCGTCGTTCACGGTCGAAGTAGTCGCTGATGAGCGAGACGCTGCACGGTGCGACCGTCGCCTCGCCGAGCCCGACGCCGAATCTCGCGACCAGCAGCAGCGCGTAGCTGCGCGCGAAGCCCGCCGCGGCCGTCATGGTGCACCAGATGGTGATGCCCGCCGCGAGCAGTGCGCGCCGGTTGTAGCGATCCGCAAGCCAGCCGATGGGTACGCCGATGAAGACGTAGAAGAGGCCGAAGGCGGGGCCGAGCATCAGGCCAAGCTGGAAATCCGTCAGTCCGAGGTCGGCCTTGATCGGGGCGAGCAGCAGGCTGGGGAGGAAGCGGTCGATGTACGAAAAGACCTGCACGCACATCAGCAGCAGCACCATGTACCAGGCGCGCTGCCAGCTGGCCGTGCGTGCGTCGTACGGAAGGCGCGCGCCGTCCAGCCGCTGTGTGCTCACGAGGCCCACGGCCCGATCGCCTCGCCGAGCCGAGGGGCAGACGGCAGCATGTGAAGCCGCAGCAGGACGTCGCAGGATCCGATCACCACTTGCCTATCCGCCGGGTTGCCGGGCGCGGGTTCAGGCACTGTACGGCGGGTCGAGAAATTAGAACAATTCATTCCTATACCTGATAAATTAGAGAATCTAATAAGTAGGCGGCGCTGCAGGAAATCCCCATGGATCTGCGTCAACTCAGGCACTTCATGGCGCTGGCGAGCGGCACGCACTTCTACAAGGCCGCCGACAGCATCGGCGTGACCCAGTCCGCCCTGACCCAGTCGATCTCCAAGCTCGAAGAAGAGCTCGGTCTGCAGCTGTTCGTCCGCAGCAGGGCCGGGTCGGTGCTCACGGAGCATGGCCGGAAGCTGTACGACCACGCGAAGGTGATCACGGGCCAGCTCGAGGCCGCCAAGGCCGAGCTCATGGCCCAGGCCCGGCAGGCCGGCGCCGAGATCAGGGTGGGGGTCATCCCGAGCCTGGACGACCGGATCC